>DZCT01000451.1 GCA_022736535.1 Desulfatirhabdium butyrativorans
ATGGCGCATCTGAAATTGGATTTGCTGCTCGGCGAAACCGGCTTTCAGCCGAAAAAAACGCAGCGATTTCACATTTATCTCACCAACTCGCTGGAAGAACACCATCCCGACACCGGCACGCTCTTTGCGCAGTGGCTTTCCGATGAGGCAAACGAGGCAAATCACATCAAGCGGGATAGTCCCGTCATGGTGGTGCTGGGGAATCCGCCGTATGCCGTGAGCAGCAGCAATAAAAGCAGGTGGATACAAAAGCTTACATCTGATTATAAAAAAGATTTGAATGAAAGAAATATTCAGCCGCTTTCGGATGACTACATTAAGTTTATCCGTTTCGGACAGTATCTTATTGATAAAAACGGCGAAGGTGTTTTAGCCTATATTTCAAACAACAGCTTTATTGACGGTATCATTCACCGCCAGATGCGTAAGAACCTTTTGGAATGTTTCAATAAGATTTATATTTTGGATTTACACGGCAACGCCAAAAAGAAGGAATCCGCGCCGGACGGCAGCAAAGATGAAAATGTGTTTGATATTATGCAGGGCGTGAGTATCAGTCTCTTTATTAAAATGAAAAGTAAAAAAGAAGCGAAAGAACTGTTTCATTTCGATCTTTACGGAAAGCGGCAGGAAAAATATGACTTTCTGAATGAAAATCGTATGACTTCAATAGCATGGAACAGGCTGGAGTTAAAAGAACCGAATTTCTTTTTTGTAAAAAAACATCTTGAAAATATCAGCACAGACAATTTTTCGATAGAAGCGTTATTTATAAAAAACAATGTGGGTATTAATACCGAATTTGATGAGCTTATAATACAATACAGTAAAAGCGATGCAGAAAAGTTGTCAATTGATTTGAAATGTAAAACAGATTCTGAAATTTTAGATTCTTACAAATTGAAAAGCGGTTACAGAAATAAAGTCAGTTTGGCAAAAAAGGACATCTTAAAAAACAGAATGTTTGTAAAAACAATAAGCTACCGTCCTTTTGATGAGAGATATACTATTTATACGGGCAGATCAAACGGAATCATGGGGCGTCCAAGAAATGAAATAATGCACAATATGTTTAAAGAAAACATTGCGTTAATCGCTATGCGTCAGTATTCTTATAATGTTCCTTACTACTGCTATTCGTTTCTTTCAAAAAATATAGCGGCAAGCAGGCTGTTTATAAGCAATAAAGGCTATTGCTATGTTTTTCCGCTCTATCTGTATCCGGAAACAGATTCTCAGCAAACGATAGACAGTGCGAATGGCAACCCGGAAAGAATGCCTAATCTGAACATGGAAATTGTTGAGAAAATCGGCGATAAACTGGGCTTGCGGTTTGTGCCGGAAAAAGATTCGACGGCTTCGACATTCGCTCCGATTGATCTCCTTGACTACATCTATGCCGTGCTGCATTCACCGGCATACCGGGAGAAATACAAAGAATTTCTGAAAATAGATTTTCCCCGTGTGCCGTATCCTGAAAATGCGGATACATTCCAGCGGTTTGTCGCTTATGGCGGCGAACTGCGCCAAATCCATCTGCTCGCAAGCCCGAAGGTTGAGCAGTTTATCACCGCATATCCCGAAGACGGCGACAACACAATCACCCGTAAAATCAGCAAGAAAGATTGGGAACTGTATGACGCCGATAAGCAGATCGGCCGCATTCGGATCAACGACAGCCAGTATTTCGATAAAATACCGCTGACAGCATGGGAGTTCTACATCGGCGGATACCAGCCCGCGCAGAAATGGCTCAAAGACCGGCACGGCAGAACTTTGTCTTATGACGACATTCTGCATTACCAGAAAATCATCGTGGCGCTCACGGAAACCGACCGCATCATGAAAGCGATTGACGCGCTGTCTGTTTGCGTACACACAGGGTAAGCACGGGGGCTTACCCCTACGTACCCCTACGGAAAATGACAGCAGGAGCAGACTGTCGGTCTGCCCCTGCGCTGATTAAAGACTCAGACTTTGTTTCTCAAGCGCGCCGAGACTTCCTTTGTCAGCATCAATGCTTTTGCTGCATGTTCAGGTTTTAAGGATCCCATACCGCAGCTCGGGGTAATGAAGGATTGTCTCAGAATAAGGGATTTGTCAATTCCCGGAGACTCAATCTGAGCGGCTTTTTCCTCCCACTGCCTTACCAGCGCATCCGCAGTTTCTCTTTCAATGTCTTCAGGATGCAGGGTCGGAACAATGCCCCAGGCAATGATGCGTCCTGATTCAAGAAATGTCTTAATCGCCTTGGGATAAAGCATAAATTTGTCAAAAAACGAATACGCGTCAAAGCTGACAATATCCGCGGCAGATTCCAGAATCAGAGACCAGTCCGCGTTTGCACACACATGAATGCCCGCGAGCGCGCCCTCTGCATGGACAGCGGCAATGACTTCCTCAAAACAGGCTGCGACTTCATCATAAGATATGCTGATAAACTCGGAAGAACCGAATCCGGCAAGTCCCGGTTCGTCAAAAAAGATAATCACCGGACATCCGAATGTTTTCAACTGTTTAACCTGCCATCTTGCTTTCTGCGCCAAAAGCTTCACGGATACGTCGCGCAGTTGGGTGTCGTAAAAAATTGCCATGCCGGACTGATTTTTCACGCTGGTGCCAAAAGTGACGGGACCCGTGATCTGTCCTTTGACGGCCACGGGCGGTTCTGAGGCTTTTTTCAGATGCTCCTTCAGCGTGAAAAAACCTTTGGCAGTGTCCGGTTTCAGCGCAAATCTGGAATGCAGGGGGTCCGATTTTCCCTCAATATCAGCCATATAATCTTCATAGAACTGAAGCATTTCCTCGTGAAATTTTTCACCGGCGGTATTGATAAAAGCTTTGTCCTCGGTGACCGTCAGCCCCGGCATCCCGGGCAGAAATTGAAAAATCATTCCCTCTTCTCTGTAAACCGGCAGTTGAATCCATATCGGAATTTCAGGGGTGTACTGAAAGACCGTCTCCGCGGCTTTCTCGTGATCTCCCATCGGAAGACTTCCGATCAGAAGCGGAAGAGCGTTTGCCTGAAAATGTTTTGTCATGGTCTGATCTCCCTGTTTTTGAACAGTTAAATATAATCTTCAAGTTTTTCTTGATAAATGTATAAAAAATATGTCATTATAATACTTTTTACAGATTATCCCAATGAACAGGAGGCTTATATGTTTGGAATCGGAATGCCGGAACTGCTTGTTATCCTTGTCATAATCCTGATTATTTTCGGTGCGGGCAAACTTCCCGAAATCGGCGCCGGAATGGGCAAAGCCATCAGGAATTTTAAAACCGCCACCACAGACGCCGAGCGGAAAGAGGATGAAAAACAGAGAATTGAAGGAGGCGACACCAAATCCTGATATTGCAGGTCTGAATGTCTGAACCGGAATTTGACGCTCACAGTAAAACGGGTTTGATACCAAATCTCTTTTGACTTTATATGATATTCTGTCAAACTTTTTTCCCACAGAGGACACAGAGTTTTAAAAACCCACGGAGAACACAGAGTTTTTTCTCTGTGTTATCTGCGGGAAATATTTTTTACAGCGTTTTTTTCTGCGGTCTGTCAGAATATATTTTCAATAGAGATTCGGTATGAAATCCGTTTTACTGTGAGATCAGGATTCAGACATTTTTTCCCGCTCAGAAAGGAATGTCATCCTCCCCGGGACCCGCTGCCGAAGGACCCGCGCCAGAGCCGCCGGGTCCGTCTGAAACTTTAGGCGTTTGGGCAGAAGAGGTCTTGGGCGTATCGTAACTTCCTGAACTGCCTGAAACTCCTGATGTGTCGTAAGATTCTCCTTTTGATCCCAACATCAGAAAATTAGATGCGATGACCTCCAAGGTATATCGGTTCTTGCCTTCACGGTCAACCCAGTCGTTGGTCTGGAGTCTGCCCTCGACATAAACCTGCTTGCCCTTTGAAAGATATTCCCCCGCGATTTCTCCCAGTTTGCCGAAAGCGACAA
>DZCT01000452.1 GCA_022736535.1 Desulfatirhabdium butyrativorans
GGAGAGTCATACAGAGAACGGTTATGCCATAGTAACTCTCAACACCTCCGTCATACCCGGAGACACATACAAAGTCGGAGCAAAATTAAAAAAACTTGTGGTTGACGGAAAGACGAAGGATTCGGAAAATGTCAGTGCGCTGACTGAAACTGTCCGGGTTGTTCCCGGAAATGCCGCGGACATCACTCTCTCAAAGAGCAGATCCTCCTATGCCGCTGATGAGACAGACAAAATCAGCCTGACCGCAACCGTCAGAGATCAGTTCGGGAATTTTGCGGCAGACGGCACACCGCTCTCCTGGTTCCTTGAAGGGCCGGGTGAAGTTCCGGAAGACGACGCCGAAGCCCAAACCGCAGACGGAATTGCCGAAGCTTTTGTCAGGTCGGGTTTTCTTGCCGGAAATCAGAATATAACTCTTCAGGCGGACAGCTATGAGAAATCTGAGACTGTCAGCGTCACGCCGGTTGTGATAACACTGGTATCCGACAAAGAAAGTCTTGATATTCACACAGGTGAGACTGCAACACTGACCGCTGCCTTTGAAGACGGCATGGGAAACAGTATTGCCGACGGAACCCGAGTCTCATGGTTTGCCTCGTCCGGAACCATATCCGGCGATTCCGTGGTCAGTAACGGAACTGCGGGCGCGGTTCTCGACTCTTCGGAGGGACGGGAGGACAGTGTTCTTGTCAGTGCGGCTGCCGGCAACTTTGTCAGGACTCTCCGAATCCCCTTTGTTTCGAGTGCTCCGACACGGATCACCGTCGAACACCCTGTCATCGCAGGCGATGCGGCCGAAGACGGCACTTTCGGCATAGAACAGCCTGACGGCTCCGTGGAACAGATTCCTTACTATGCGAAGACAAAGATAGATATTCAGGCTTCTCCGTCGCAGGCCGGATCTGACAGAAAAGCCGCATTGCGGCTCACTGCCATGCTGCCTGTGAGTTCCTATCCTTTTGAGGAGACAGCCGGGGGAACGGCCAAGATATTCTCGGTCACAATGACGGAACAGTCAGCGGGTCCGTTCCGGATACACTGAATTACGCCGAGGGGCAGGCCTCTCTCGCATTTGACGGAAACAGCCGTGTCACTGTTCCCGATGCTGAAAATCTTCATATCGGAAACGGGCTTTCGGTCGGTGCGTGGATTTGCCCCTCATCTGTCACGGAGAGTGTGATTGTCAGGAAGCCGGGAGAGTACGAACTGTCACTCGGCTCCGACGGCACAGTCTCCTTCTCGGTTCGGACGGAAGACGGAGTATTCACAGCCGCATCGCCCCTGCCCCTGACTGCGGAAAGCTGGCACCGGGTCAGCGGAACCTTTGAGGGAAACAGGGTTTCTGTTTCCGTGAACGGCATCGGCAGCGCCGATGCTGCTTCGACAGGCAGCATTGTTCCCGGCACGGAACCGGTCGTGATCGGAGAATTCTTTCAGGGGAACATTGACAGCGTCGTATTCTGCAAGGAACAAAGTCTGACAGGGGACGGAGGCTTTGTGCGGCTGACCGGGGCAGATGAGAACGGGGAAGTTCTGCTTGACGCGTCAGGGCATGCCTCGGTCACTCTGGAAAGCACGGGAAACTTATCCTCCGACGCCTTCGGCAGGGAGATCGTCGTGCATGTGAAGGCCAGCCCTGAAAACGAGGGCAGGGTCAGAGTTGTCCCCAAAAAATGGTATGCGTATCTCTACAACCTCGGCAGGGGATTTGTCTGGGGGGATGCCGAGGGTATAGAAGGAACTGCCGGCGACTTTGCGGCAGGCATGGCCTTCGGTATCGGTGATGCCAGGGATATCCTCAAAAACCTCGGTTATCTCTGGCCGGGCGGGGAGGATCCGGATTGGGCGATCTTCGGCTTTGCCGTCCTGGGACTGGCGACAGAGTTCGCTCCCGGCATAGGCGAGCTGCCGGATGCCGTCATCACAGCCGTCAAGGTCATTTTGCCCAAAATTAAAAACGGACCGTTCAGAAGGGGACTGATCCGCATAGTAAAGGAGATGCTTGTCATCGCCCGAAGCAAGGGACCGAATGCAGCCGTCAGATATGCCAAAGACTATGCCGGTTTGCTGAAAGCAATTGTTCTTAAAGGAAGCGATGCTATTAAGGAGTTTGACACATTTGTAAAGTGTTCCGGAGCGATTAAAAATGCTGTAAAGCTTCACAGGGTGATGGGTGATGAAATCGTTGATGTGCTGGTCAGAATTTCCAAAAACCCCGGCCTCGGCGCTGATACGGTGGGCAGGTTTTTATCAACTCTGGGTCACGGCGTGGATGATGCTGTGTTGCAGAGCATCAGAAATTCTGATAAATTTGATGATGCTATGGACGGTGTTGCCCACCTGCTTAACAAGCAGGTAAATTCTGAAAGTCTTAAAAAAGTGCTTGCAAATGACAATGTCTTTACTGATACTTATAAGCAGGCTGATCTGCTGGCGGATTCAAAGAGACTTGTCGAAAACAGTCCCGATGTTAAAGGATTGGATAAGCATTTTAATGTGTTGGGAAAAGGAAAGGACACAGGAATTTTGGGAGTTACTTTTGAATTAAGATGCGCTTCAAAATTGTCTGGGGGAGAAAATATTATTGAGCTGATTGACAAAGGTGGTATCGACTTGGTTACCTCTAAGGCCGTGTATCAGATTAAAAAAACAGCTCATTTAGTATATGGAAAAGGAAGTCATAAGGCGAAAGCATATTTGGGAAAAATACAAGGAGGATTCGCAAAACAAACTTATCCGGGAAAGCCGTTTAACCTAATTCTTCAGAAGGGTGAAAAAGCAAAATTTATAGCGAACGCCTCTCCTGACCTTTTGAATTGGATGAACGCCAAGTCTATTGAGATAATCGAAGTGCCTTTTTGAATGAGTTGCTTCTACCAACATAGTGAATTCGATTTAATTAAGAGATGGAGAGGATCATGGTATGGGCGTTGATACGGAGGTCTTTATTAATTTGCCTCATGTGAAGATTTCTGATAGTTTTTTTGACAAAATTGATCATTGTTTCAAAAAAGTAGGTTTTGAACGCTATGGTGGCGAAGGGGACGCGGATTTCCAGGTGATGTTCTATGTGCCCGAAATGGATGACTGCGTTTTTGTCGATTGGTCGGAACGCGATCAAATACAGAGCAGGGGCAGTGTACTGACACTGGATTATTCGATTAACAAAAATACGATTTGGAATTTCATGATCCGTTATTCCGAGAACATGATAACGGATCATGTGACAATCCTGGCAATGCAGACGATTTTCTATTGTTATGATTACTCCGAAATATTCAAAGATCTGCTGCTAAGATTTCAGTTTGTCTCGCGGGAAATTCACAGAACCTTCAATGCGATCAGAACGGAGGCGATACAGGAGTTGCATGAGGGGGAATCATTATTCTGCTTCTCAGAGGATGAATGGCGCACTGTCGGAGATCTGCCTCTTGAGAAATGTGAAGCACCTCACCTTCGCCTGTGGGCGGCAAACCCGGAAAAGCCTCTTGCCCGGGACTATTACGGTGAGGAGGGACTTTGTCCGAAATCGGGAAACCTTTGGAAACCGAAAGTCCCTGTTGCCTATGACAGCCGATACGGAGAATTCCATCTCCTTTTCACAGACAAATCAGGTGTGGAAAAGATTTCCCTGTTACGGAACTGTCTCTGCTGCGGCGGACTGCTTCCCGAATCCGAAAGGGATAATCTTTTTGGAAGACCTTTGGAAAAAGAGGAGAAAAAATTCCGTGAAGCCGCATGGAGAGCGAAAAGTGCCGAAGAAATAATCGGAATATTCGGGAAGCCTGATTTGTTCCTCGGCTCCGTCGCGTATGCCGGAAACAATACTGACGAGGGAATCAGGGAGCAACTGGTCTATACGGATCTGTCTGATAACGCTGTGGTTATTTTCAAAGAGTTTGAAATGGGAATGATCATTGTGAATTATGCGGGCAAATGGCAGGGCGGAAAAGATGACTAA
>DZCT01000453.1 GCA_022736535.1 Desulfatirhabdium butyrativorans
TGTTGGGGTTCGCAGGCTCACCCCAACCTACGAAATTGTTAACTTAATGGCATTGTGGCATAATCCCGCCCTACCGGCATCTTTAATTAAAAAAATTAACTCCAAAGGAATGCTGAAATGAAATTGTCAGCACTCCGGAAAGAGGCGGTAATTTATGCCACAGCTTGACGATATTGACAGAATGATTTTAAATCGCATTCAGTCTGATTTTCCTATAACTTCAAGTCCTTATCTTTCCATTGCCGAGGACCTGGGGCTTTCTCATGACGAGGTGCTGAACCGTGTGGCTCGCCTGAAAAAAGAAGGCATCATCCGGCGAATCGGCGGCAATTTTGTTCCCGGGAAATTAGGCTTTGTCAGCACACTCTGTGCGGCAAAAGTTCCTTATGATAAAATCGCCCTTTTTTCAGAAAAGGTCAACCGCTATCCGGGGGTCACGCATAATTATCAGCGGGACGGTGATTTCAATATCTGGTTTACTTTTATCGCGCCGAGCATGACAGAAATAGAATCAAATCTGGCAAAGATTTCTCAGGAAACCGGCGTCACAGATATTATCAATCTTCCTGCCACGAAGATATTCAAAATCAAAGCGCATTTTGATGTATGATACCGAATCTCTGTTGAAAGTATTCTCTCATTTTCTTTCCCGCAGAGATTTTTTTAAAAACTCTGCGGTCTCCGTTGGCTTTTCTTCTCTGTGATCTCTGTGGGAAAATCTCTGTGATCTCTGTGGGAAACCCCTCCGGGGAAAAAATATCATATAAAGTCAAAAGAGATTCGGTATCAGAGGCGGAATATTTATACCATGAAAAAATCAAAAGATTATATCATTTTTCCATTGGATGTCCCCACCGTAAACGAGGCAAAGCACTATGTGACGCTGCTTTCGGAATATGTGGGCATGTTCAAGGTCGGGCTGGAACTTTTTATCAGTTCGGGACCCGAAATCATCAGATTCATCAAAACATCGGGAAACGCCGGTATCTTTTTAGACCTGAAACTGCATGACATTCCTGAAACCGTTCTGCGCGCGATGAAACAGGTTGCGGAACTCGGCGTCACATTCGCAACGGCGCATTGCGGAGAAAGTCCGAAAATGCTTGAAGCTGCTGTGAAGGGCAGCGCCGGAAAAACGGGCGTTCTCGGCGTGACCGTCCTGACAAGCGTTTCTGCTCAGGAGATTCGCTCTGCCGGATTTCAGGAAGAATTTTATGCCGACATTTCAAAGCTTGTGATGAAACGGGCGGCAGCGGCAAAAGCGGCAGGATGTGCCGGTGCGGTCTGCTCGGCTTTGGAAGCGGAGATGATAAAGAAAGCGTTCGGAAAAGAATTTATTGCCGTCACGCCGGGAATCCGTCCCCTGTGGGACAACGTGGGAAAAGACGATCAGGCGCGGGTCACAACGCCGGCGCAGGCAATAAAAAACGGCTCGGATTTTCTGGTCATCGGAAGACCTATCAGAGATGCGAAAGACCCGGTGCAGGCAGCGCAGCGCATCGCAGAGGAAATCACAAACCGAAGAGAGTAGGGGGCGCCCCGCCGTCAATGGCATTAAGTTAAGGAGCGGGACACTGATTTCCCCCTTTTTTAAAGGGGGACCGAGGGGGATTTGCGGCGGGAATCCCCCCTGCCCCCCTTTAAAAAAGGGGGGATTCCGCCTGACTTAATGACATTGGCCCCTCGCCCCACCCCACCGCAACGGCATGAAAACAGGGACACACCGACGGGATCCCGTTCACCCCGAACCTCTGACCCCGAACCCCTTTCCTATTACGGCACAATATACTTATAAATTTCCCGCTTCACTCGGTTATCGGGATTTTTTTTGAGCAGTTCCCGGAGCGTCTTTTCGTTTTCCGGGTGTTCTTTCAGGTTTTCGCCGATCACCGTGACCAAAAGTTCCTGCTCTTCCGGTTCTTCTGTGACCGCAACGGTTTTGTTTGCCCATGCCACGCCTTCGGAGGTCGGGGGCATACTTTTCAGGGTTCTCAATGCCGCAACCCTGACTTTGGGAGAACTTTCCGTCTCAAAATGTTTTGCCAGCGTTTCTGAGGCTTTCGGGTCTTCCATGCGGCGAAGGGCATCGAATGCCGCTCCGCGAACACGCTCGTCTTCAGAAGAAAAATACGGTTCGAGCGCGTCAATCACGTCCTCGCCCCCGTAATTGCCGAGGGCTGCCAGCGTTGTCGCCTGCTCTTGGGTGTCCTTTGTGTTGTAAAGATTTTCAACCAGACGGGTGCTGATTTCCGGCTTGATGGTCTCATTGAGTTTGTCCTCGGCACCCAGACTGCCGAGTGCATACAGCGTCATAGTCTTTAATTCCTGTTGAGTCTGTTCCTGCGACCCAGCCGGGAGGTCTTTGTAAAACTGCCACAGGGCATCGGACACAAAAGATTCGGGATGTTCAAAATCGTGGATATATGCAAGCGCCCGGATATGCGTCAGATCGCTGAATTTCCGGTCTGTCACAGCTTCAATCACTGCCTGTTGCGCCTCTTTATGTCCGGCTTGGGTGATGAGCCGCCACAGAATCAGTTGCGTTGACTGGTCAAGACGCTCCCGCTTGGGGTCTTTGTCCATAATATCAACGAGATCAAAGCAGGCTTGGGGATGCTGACGCAGATAATTGACAAAGAATTTCTCCGCATATCTGCCCGCGTTTTCCGGGTGTTTTTCCTTCAACTGCTTGTACATTTCCAGCGCACCGTTTATATCGAGTTTTGAGCCGATTTCGTCAAACATATCATCTGTGGCATAATACTGCGCTTTCACAGCCGGATTGTATTTCAGTTTTGCCAAAAGATCGTCAAATTTGTCCGGGAATGTACCGGAGACATCTTTTTCTGTTCTTCGTACAGAAAAACTGCCTGTGCTACGGCTCCATTCTTTTCCGCCAGCCACAGAGGAAACAGTCTCCTGCTGCTCCAGCGTCAGTATCCATGCGCCTCTGAGGGGAATCGTAATGTCGGTCTGCGTTTTTTCAATCCGGGTCTGAGACATGGAGAGAGACGGATTCAAGCCGGACTGAGCCGTTCTTGTGGAAAGATATTCCTGCTTCCGTTTGCCGATGACCGCGGTATTCTGTGCGGCATCCGTACTGACAAGCGCGTATTCTGCCCGGTACTGACCGGTCATATCGTTCTCTCTCATTTTCCATTCGGATTTCGGCTCTTTGGGAAACGCGGTCTGCATGGTGTATAAGATATTCTTTACAAACTGCTCCGCTTCCGAAGGAATTCCTTTTGTGAACTGAAAATCACTCAGAAAGCCGTCCGATTTCATTTTAAATACAAATGGATAGATTAAAGATTCGGCATAAATCGGCTTCCGGTCATTCAGGTGATATTCGACATCGGAAAGCGCAGCCGCCACGTTCCAGATACCGGGTTCGAGATCATAATATTTCAGGCGCAGTTCTCCGGAAGCCTTCATTTTCACCGGCGTTTTTTCTCCGCCCTGTCCGGGCGGGGGCTGTGTCGTTTTGTTTCCCGGCATTCCCGCAGGTGTGAGAAAAGAGAAATCAATCTCTGTGTCTGCCTCGGTGTTAAAACGGAATGCAAGCGTCTCTCCGTTTTTGGGACCGAAGCGGAGCCGGGGGGCTTCTGCTTTCGGAGCCGGTTTTGCGGGCGCCGGCTCCGGGGGCTTTGCCGCTTGGGTTTTCTGTTCGGTTTTGGCAGCCTGCACGGGTTTTTCTGCCCTGTCTCTGCTCTGCCGAAGCAGGATGCCTGCCACGGCACCGGCGATCAATACCGCCGCAAGAGAGAAAATAATGATTTTACGTTTCATGATTCACCTCATCGGTTTCAATAAAGGAGTGTAATACCGAATCTCTTTTGATTTTATATGATATTTTTTCCCCGGAGGGGTTTCCCACAGAGATCACAGAGATTTTTAAAAAAAACTCTGTGTCCTCTGTGGGCTTTTTCTCCTCTGTGTTCTCTGTGGGAAACAAAATGAG
>DZCT01000041.1 GCA_022736535.1 Desulfatirhabdium butyrativorans
TGCTTCAACAGGGCGTCAAGCTCCTGTCCGATCTTTTCCGCCTCATCTCCTGCCAATGACTTCAAAAATTGAAAGCTTTCCCTAAATGCTCGCTTAGGATTGACAAATCCCAAGCATTTCCGGCGGATTTGTCAATCCGCCGGGAGCGGCCGGGGACATTTTCGATCTGCTTTATCCGTGCTGTCAGCCTTTATCAGTTCTTCTACTGCTTCCTGAAATGCTTCAATATCAAATGATTCTGCGGGCATGGTACGGTCTCCTCTGCTGTCTGCTGTATGCACTGTGATTCGGATTGTCTTTTGCTCTTATTCAAAGAATTTACAAGATTCTGGCATGGTTTGCAAGGAAAATTCACAGTGTCTGAACCCTGATTCACCTGATTAAAGGATTAAAGGATTTCTGTCAAGCCTTTCAAGCTTGCTGAATTTGGCAGAACCGGCGAAAACAAAAATCCCGAAAATCCTGTTCAGACTTTTTCGAGCCGGATACACAATGTCTGAACTGTGATTTGTCTGATTTGTCTGATTTTCAGGTGGGCATTTCATGCCCACCCTACGGCTGTTGAAAAAGCAGACGGTAGGGTTGGCATGAAATGCCCACCTTACGACTGCGCCAATCAGAATAATCAGATAAATCAGACAAATCACAGTTCAGACAGCAGGATGAATTTGCGGATTTTGGCAGAATCGGCAGTGTGTACAGGCTGAACAGAAATCATGAAAATCCTTTCATCATGTGAATCAGGGTTCGGACATTTGTTCACTTGCTTAATATCATTCAGTTTTGGAATTAATTTCAGGGCGTCTTAAATTAAATATATAAAAATCATATAGTTATATTCTATACTTCAAAATATCCGACAAAAATGCTTGACAATGTTTTTTTTAATTGGTAAAAAAAGACCATTGTTAATCAGACACAGACAAATTCCATGAAAAATAATTCTATCATTATCAACCTTATCAGCTTAATTATTACCGTACTCGCAGTCGTGATTCTTAGCGGCTTCGAGGAAAGCGGTTGATAGTGGTTTAGTCTTATATTTTTTTATTTAATAAAATCAATAAGAAATCCCTTATCAGCCGCAAAAGCTGGTAAGGGATTTTTTTTTGCACACTCCTTCCAGAGTGCGTCTTCTTATAAAAGCGAAGCGTAGCGAATTTTAGCACAGAAATCGCTAAAATTTCATTTTAGCACTCCGGAGGGCATGTTTGGAGCAGAAATGAAAAGCGACAGTGTAAAAAAAGGAATTGAAAGGGCGCCCCACCGTGCGCTGTTCAAGGCAATGGGATACACAGATGCGGAAATCCGCAGACCGCTGATCGGCATCGCCAATTCGGCAAATACGATTATTCCGGGGCATGTGCATCTGCACAACATTGTGGAAGCCGTGAAAGCAGGCGTTTACATGGCGGGCGGAACGCCCATCGAATTTGGAACTATCGGCGTATGCGACGGTATTGCCATGAATCACGTCGGCATGAAATATTCATTGGCAAGCCGGGAACTGATCGCGGATTCCATCGAAGTTATGGCAACCGCACACGCGTTTGATGCCTTAGTCATGGTGCCCAACTGCGATAAAATTGTTCCCGGAATGCTCATGGCTGCTGCACGCCTCAATCTGCCGACTCTCGTTGTCAGCGGCGGTCCCATGCTGGCAGGGAAAATGAAATCCGAAGATAACGCAGGATTCAAAGACATTGATCTGATTACCGTATTTGAAGCAGTGGGCGCGGTGCGTTCCGGCAAAATGTCCGAGGCGCAGCTTGCCTGTGTGGAAGAGGCGGCATGTCCGACCTGCGGCTCCTGCGCGGGCATGTTCACGGCAAATTCTATGAACTGCCTCACAGAAGCGGTGGGCATGGGTTTGCCCGGAAACGGCACAATTCCCGCGGTCATGGCTGCCCGCATCCGCTTGGCAAAAGAAGCCGGAATGCAGATTATGAAACTTTGGGAAGAGCAGATCACATCCCGACAGATTATGACAGAAACCGCTTTCAGAAACGCGCTGACCATGGATATGGCGCTGGGCTGCTCCACCAATACGGTGCTTCATCTGCCCGCGATTGCAAAAGAAGCCGGCGTCAATATTGACCTGAATCTTGTCAATGAAATCAGCAAGATCACGCCGCATCTGTGTTCGCTGAGTCCCGGGGGCAAGGATCATATTGAAGATTTGAACCGCGCCGGCGGCATTTCGGCTGTGATGAAAGAACTTTGCCGCGCCGGTCTCATTCTTGAAGACTGCCTCACGGTCACAGGCAAAAGCGTGGGCGAAAATATAAAGGAAGCCGGAATAGCGGACAGCAATGTGATCCGGTCTATAGAAAATCCCTATCACAAAGAAGGCGGACTGGCGGCATTGTTCGGCAATCTTGCGCCGGAGGGATGCGTGGTGAAGCAGGCGGCTGTGCTGGCGGAAATGCTGCGTCACGATGGACCCGCCAAAGTTTTTGACTCCGAAGAAGACGCGTCCAAAGCCATTATGGACGGGAAAATCAGCAAAGGCGATGTGGTAGTTGTCCGTTACGAAGGACCCATGGGCGGTCCCGGAATGCGGGAAATGCTGACGCCCACCTCTGCCATCGCCGGCATGAAATTGGACGCCCATGTCGCGCTGATTACAGACGGGCGATTTTCCGGCGGCACACGGGGCGCATCCATCGGACATATCTCGCCGGAGGCAATGCAGGGCGGTACTATTGCCGTTGTGCGGGACGGCGACCGGATTGCGATTGATATTCCCGGCAAAAGCATCACACTCAAAATATCTGATGAGGAAATCAGAAAACGCCTCTCCGAATGGACGCCGCCCCCGCCGCGAATCACGCAGGGCTATATGGCAAGATATGCAAGGACGGTGTCGTCTGCAAGCAAAGGCGCGGTTGTGAAGTGAGAAGTGAGAAATGAGAAGTGAGAAATAGGAAAGGATGAATTATGGAACTCACAGGCGCACAGATTCTGATTGAAATGCTTAAATCAGAAGGGGTTGATACCATTTTCGGCTACCCCGGAGGGGTGGTGCTTGAGATTTATGATGAACTCAGCAAAACAGATATTCGCCATATTCTGGTTCGCCATGAGCAGGGCGCGGTTCATGCGGCAGACGGCTATGCGAGAGCCGGAGGCAGAACCGGCGTCTGTCTGGTAACCTCGGGACCCGGCGCAACCAACACGGTAACGGGCATTGCCTCCGCGTACTGCGATTCGATTCCGGTTGTGGTGTTCACGGGGCAGGTGCCCACGCATCTGATCGGAAACGATGCGTTTCAGGAAGTTGATATTGTAGGCATTACACGCCCCTGTACCAAGCACAATTTTCTGGTGAAACACACAGAGGATTTGCCGAGAATTATCAGAGAAGCCTTTTATATTGCCCGCTCGGGCAGACCGGGGCCCGTGCTGGTGGACCTTCCCAAAGATGTGGGAAGTAAAAAGATAAAATTCGAGATGCCCGGAGAAGTCAAACTCAGGTCTTATAATCCGACTTATAACCCGAACATCCGGCAATTAAACAAGGTGATGGAACTTGTTGAAAAAGCCGAAAGACCCATGATTTTTGCCGGGGGCGGCGTGATTCTCTCCAAAGGCTCGAAAGAACTCACAGAATTTGCAAGAAAAACGCAGATTCCGGTGACGACATCGCTCATGGGATTGGGCGCGTTTCCGGGGTCGGATCCGCTGTGGCTCGGCATGATCGGGATGCACGGCACGTTTCGGGCAAACATGGCAACCGGCGCGTGCGACCTGATGATTGCCGTGGGCGTGCGCTTTGACGACCGTGTGACCGGAAAAACCGATGCGTTTGCCTCTCACGCAAAGATTGTGCATATTGACATTGATCCGACTTCCATCCGAAAAAATATTCCGGTAACGATTCCGGTCGTGGGGGATTGCAGGCTTGCACTCGAAAATCTCAGTCGGCTCGCTGATGAGGCAAATTTCGGGGATTTGCAGAAAAAAAGAAAGCCCTGGCTCGACCAGATTGTTGACTGGAAAAGTATGAGACCCCTTGACTACCAGCAGGACAGAAGCGGTCCCATCAAACCGCAGTATGTGCTTGAAAAGCTTTACGAACTGACCAAAGGCGAGGCAATCATCACCACCGAAGTCGGGCAGAATCAGATGTGGACAGCCCAGTATTATCATTTTGAGAAGCCCAACCGTTTTATCACTTCGGGCGGGCTGGGATGTATGGGTTTCGGGCTGCCTGCCGCCATCGGCGCGCAGATTGCCTGTCCCGACCAACTCGTGGTGGATGTGGCGGGAGACGGCAGCATTCAGATGAACATTCAGGAAATGGCAACCGCAGTGCAGCACAACCTGCCGGTAAAGATAGTAATTCTGAACAACGGTTATCTCGGCATGGTGAGACAATGGCAGGAGTTATTTTATGGCAGGAGATATTCGCATACCTGCATGAGCTGCGCTCCGGATTTCGTCAAACTTGCCCAAGCTTACGGCGCGGTGGGCTTACGCGCCACTCAGCCGAGCGAAGTCGTGCCGGTGCTGAAAGAAGGGCTTTTCTCTTCCGAAACCGTTATCATGGATTTCAGAGTTGCAAGCGAAGAAGGGGTTTATCCCATGGTGCCTGCGGGCGCGCCGATTACTGAAATGCTTTTGGTGTGAGAAGTGAGATTTTTTTTGCCACGAATGGACACAAATGTTTTCACGAACAAAAAACACGAATTCTTTTAACCCGAAAGCACAAGCTGAAGATAAACACGAATTTTTTCGTGTTTTTTTCGATTTATTCGTGTTTATTCGTGGTTCAAAATCCGTGTCCATTCGTGGCAAAAAAAATTTTCAATTCTCAATAAAAAGGGACAGAATTATGAAAGAAGACAAACACGTACTTTCGATGCTGGTTGACAACGAGCCGGGCGTACTTTCCAGAATCGCAGGCTTGTTCAGCGGGAGAGGATACAATATTGAAAGTCTTTGTGTCGCAGAGACGATGGCCCCGCAGGTTTCGAGGCTGACCATCGTTACAAAGGGAAATGAGCCGATTATCGAGCAGATTAAGAAACAGTTGAACAAGCTTATCAATGTCATCAAAGTCTTTGAAATGACAGGACAGGATTATGTTCAATTGGAACTGGCGCTCATCAAAATCTACGCCAAACCTGAAAATCGGGCTGAGATTCTGCGGATTGCAGATATTTTCAAGTGCAAAGTGGTGGATGTGGGACAGGAATACTACACTGTCGAAGTTACCGGTGACGAAGGCAAGCTGTCGGCGCTGCTGAATCTGCTGAAACCCATCGGCATCAAGGAAATTGCAAGGACGGGCATTGTCGCGCTGTTCAGAGAAGCCAAGTGAAGTGAGAAATAAAAAAGTGAGAAATGAATGTTTCACTCACTTTGAAAAGGAGATTTTTGTATGCCCGGACAAACTGTGATATTCCATGAAGTTTTAGATATGCTTGAGTCTTTACCGGAAGATCAACAGGAATATCTTGTGGATATTGTTCGCCGCAGGTTAAACGAACACGCACGGCAGATGATTGCAGAAAGAATTAAAGAGGCAAGAGAGGAATATGCCAGAGGCGAAGTGAAAACAGGCAGTGTGGACGACCTGATGAGAGAACTTTGTTATCTCGTTCCCACGCGGAGCGTGGAAGGAGATCGAAGCGTTTAAAAAGTAAAATTCATTGTTAATCAAGGAGAAACAACATGGCAAAGATAGATTTCGGCGGCGTGCTGGAAGAAGTGATTACATCTGATGAATTTTCTCTGGAAAAAGCCAGAGAAGTTCTTAAAAATGAAATAGTTGCGGTTATCGGTTACGGCGTTCAGGGACCAGGACAGGCGATGAACATGAGAGATAACGGCATCAATGTTATCATCGGACAGCGGCAGGGCGGCAAGTCATGGGAAAAGGCTGTCTCAGATGGATTTGTTCCGGGCAAAACCCTGTTTCCCATTGAAGAAGCAGCCAAAAAAGGCACGATTATTCAATATCTTCTTTCGGATGCGGGACAGGTTTCAAGCTGGCAGAAGCTGAAAGCCTGTTTGAATGAAGGCGATGCGCTCTATTTCTCGCACGGCTTCGGCATTGTGTATAAAGACCAGACCGGCATTATTCCGCCGAAAAATGTTGACGTGATTCTGGTTGCGCCCAAAGGCTCAGGCCGCACGGTCCGCACCAATTTCCTGAACGGCAGCGGCATCAATTCAAGCTTTGCCGTTCATCAGGATTTCACGGGCAGAGCCAAAGAAAGAACGCTTGCCACCGGCATTGCCATCGGCTCCGGCTATCTTTTCTCTACCACTTTTGAAAAAGAAGTGTATAGCGACCTGACCGGCGAGCGCGGCGTTCTCATGGGATGTCTCGCGGGCGTTATGGAAGCCCAGTACAGCTTGCTGAGAAAACACGGACACAGCCCCAGCGAGGCATTTAACGAGACAGTGGAAGAACTGACGCAAAGTCTCATTCGCTTGGTTGCGGAAAACGGCATGGACTGGATGTTCGGGAATTGCAGCACCACCGCGCAGCGGGGCGCGCTGGACTGGTCTCCGAGATTCCGGGATGCGGTCGCGCCGGTGTTCAAAGAACTGTACGAAAGCGTCATATCCGGCAAGGAGACAAAACGGGTTCTGGACCTGAACAGCGCGGCGGATTATCGCGAGAAACTGCAAGTAGAATTAGACGCGATCAAAAATTCCGAAATGTGGAAAACAGGCGCGGCGGTTCGGGCTTTGAGGCCTGAAAATCGAAAAAAATAGTTTTGTAATGAAAATCTCTCGTAAAGAACGCAAAGGGCACAAAGGAAGAAAGCTTCTTTTATAAAAAATCTTTGCGGACTCTGCGCCTTTGCGAGAACCTTTTTTGTTTCTGACAATATCTGAAATTTTGGGAGATAAAAAAATGGAACCGATACTTTTATACGACACCACCCTGAGAGACGGAACACAGGGCGAAAACATCAATTTTACAGCAGAAGAAAAAGTCAAAGTTGCCCGGCGATTGGATGATATTGGCATACACTATATTGAGGGTGGCTGGCCCGGTTCCAATCCCAGAGACAAGCAGTTTTTTGAATTAGCCAAAAAAATTAAATTTAAAAACGCCCGTCTGACCGCGTTCGGCTCCACGCGAAAGCCTCATATCGCTGCGTCTGAAGACCCGAATCTCGCGGCATTGCTTGAGGCAGGCACGCCCACAGTTACGATATTCGGAAAAACATGGGACCTTCATGTAGAAAAAGTCATGGAGAATACACTTGAAGAAAATCTGCGGATGATACGGGAAAGCGTTGCGTTTCTGAAGTCAAACAACCGTGAAGTCATCTACGACGCGGAGCATTTTTTCGACGGCTATAAAAACAATAAAACTTATGCTTTGCAGACCTTGACAGCCGCGGTAGAAGGCGGCGCAGATATGATTGTTCTCTGCGATACAAACGGCGGCACCCTGCCGTTTGAACTTGAAGCCATCATAAATGAAATCGCGCTGCCGGTTAAAATCGGCGTTCACACGCACAATGACTGCGGACTTGCCGTAGCAAATTCGATCACAGCGGTTAGATGCGGCGCTGTCATGGTTCAGGGAACTATCAACGGATACGGCGAAAGGTGCGGGAACGCGGACCTGACTTCAATTATACCGATTCTTTGCACGAAAATGAATTGCCCCTGCATCTCTGCCGAAAACCTGAAAAACTTGCGAAAGCTTTCCAGATTCGTGAGTGAAACCGCGAACATGATTCCCCTGAACAACAGACCTTTTGTCGGAAAAAGCGCGTTTGCCCACAAAGGCGGCATCCATGTCAGTGCAATCATCAAAGAACCCAGAGCTTACGAGCATATCAATCCTGATTTGGTCGGAAACAGCCGCCGTGTTTTGGTCTCCGATCTTTCCGGCAAAAGCAATGTGGAATACAAGGCAAAAGAAATGGGCATTGATCTGGGCACAAACGGCTATGACAGCCGTAAGATAGTTGAAGCAATCAAGATATTAGAATCTCAGGGCTATCAGTTTGACGCGGCGGAAGGATCATTCAAAATTCTGTTAGAAAAGATTACGGAACAATTCAAGCCCATCTTTGATCTGGAATCTTTCCGGGTAACCATTGAAAAAAACAAGAATTTTCCGTGCAGCGCTTACGCCACCATCAAGATTTCCGTAGGCGGCAAAGAGGAGATAACGGCTGCGGAAGGCAACGGTCCGGTCAGCGCGCTGGACAACGCACTGCGGAAGGCTTTGGGCAAATTTTTCATGGATATTGACGACATGCAGTTGGTTGACTTCAAAGTCCGCGTCATTGACGGACGGGACGGAACCGCGGCAAAGGTGCGCGTGCTGATTGAATCACGGGATCATGATCACATTTGGAGTACTATCGGCGTTTCGGAAGACGTGATTGAAGCCAGTTGGCAGGCGCTGGCAGACAGTTTTCATTATAAACTCGCATTTCCGGCAACATCTCCGAATGGAAAAGCTTTGGAAAACTGATTGTTACTTTTATTATGTAGGGTGGGCATGAAATGCCCACCCTACCGAGCAATAGCTTATGATGAGCTATGCAGGAGAAATCTCTTGAGAATGAACGAGGGAACCAACGCCGCAGGAACTACGCGTTACAGCGTCCTGCGGCCCATGCTTATGCGAATTTGCTCTTTACTGTTTAAGTAGTCTCGTTCCCACGCTCTGCGTGGGAAAGTAGAGCGGGTTTCAAACCCGCTTTACAGCGTATAACGAGAAATCCCCCCTGCCCCCCTTTAAGAAAGGGGGGAAACGATGAATTAATCAAAACAATTCGATGAAAAAAAGGAGCAAACCCATGAGTGAAAGAGTCTATATTTTCGATACGACATTGAGAGACGGCGAACAGTCCCCCGGCGCGAGCATGAATGCTGCTGAGAAACTGCGGCTTGCCATGCAGTTGGAGAAATTGGGCGTTGATGTCTTGGAAGCCGGGTTCCCCGCTGCTTCCGACGGCGATTTCGATGCTGTCGCCCAGATTGCGAAACGATTGAAAACCACTGAAGTGGCAGGTCTGGCGCGGGCGTCCAAAGCCGACATTGACCGTGCATGGGGAGCGGTGCAGCACGCGGCAAAGCCGAGAATCCACACCTTTATTGCCACGTCTGACATTCATCTGGAATATAAGCTGAAAATGACTCGCGATGAAGTGGTGAAAGCCGCTGTCGAAGCGGTCCGATACGCCAAATCGCTCACAGACAATGTGGAATTTTCATCAGAAGACGGCTCCAGAAGCGACAGAGATTTTCTGTGCAGGGTTTTTGAAGCCGCGATTGAAGCAGGCGCAAGAGTCGTCAATCTGCCGGATACGGTGGGATATGCCATTCCCGAAGAATTCGGCGCGCTGGTAAAATACGTGATGACGCATACGCCCAACATTCACAAAGCGATTCTGAGCGTTCACTGTCACAACGATCTGGGTCTTGCCACAGCCAATACGCTGGCGGCAATCAGCGCGGGCGCACGGCAGGCGGAAGTGACCATCAACGGCATCGGAGAAAGAGCCGGAAATACCTCTCTCGAAGAGGTAGTCATGTCGTTGCACACGAGACCCAATTATCTCCCCATGTCAACGAACATTAAGACAGAGGAGATTTATCCTACCAGCCGCCTGACCAGCATGATTACCGGCATTATCGTACAGCCGAACAAGGCGATTGTGGGCGCGAACGCGTTTGCTCATGAAGCGGGCATTCATCAGGACGGCGTGCTGAAAAATCCCATGACTTATGAGATCATGAAGCCTGAAACCATCGGTCTGAACCGGAACAAACTCGTGCTGGGCAAGCACTCGGGGCGTCACGCGCTTCGCTCACGCCTGAAAGAGCTGGGATATGATCTTTCCGATGAGGAATTGAATATTGTTTTTACGAAATTCAAGGAACTGGCGGATAAGAAAAAGCATGTGGTGGACGAGGATTTGGAAGCCATTGTCACCGAAGGCATTCTGAGAATTGCTGACATTTTTATTCTGGAATATCTGCACGTTATCAGCGGAACAACCGTTATGCCCATGGCAAGCGTGCAGCTTTCCGTCAACGGCCGCTCGGTGAAAGGCGCGGGCTACGGCAACGGTCCCATTGATGCGGCGTTTAACACCATCGGCAAGCTGACCAATGCGGAATCAGAACTGATGCGATTTTCCGTAAACGCCATCACGGGCGGCACGGACGCAATGGGAGAAGTTACCGTGAGACTCAAGGAAAACGGGCTGGTTGCCTTGGGTAAAGGCGCAGACCCGGATATTATCACTGCCAGCGCGAAAGCATACATCAACGGACTCAACCGTCTGGAATACCTGAAATCCCATCCGGTTCAGTCTCCGCAGATGTGATATAAATAAAATGAAATGAAATGAAATTTTCTCGTTACGAGGCTCTGCCTCCTAACGAGAAAATTCTGCAAATTTTCAACGTGCAACCTTCTGATTTCAATTTTTTCCACAAAGTAGAATATTTCTCCCTCCGGAATACACCCTTCACCCCATTGACTTATCTTTGAATCACAAATACATTTGCCATCAAGACATACCGCTGTTTTTTATTTTTAAAGAGAACAGACCCGAAATGTTGATTGGGAATGAGATATTGTATAGATCAAAGGGAGGAATAATACCAAATCTCTTTTGAATCTGTACATTTTTTTAACAGGGATGAACAGGATTATCCTGAATATCCTGTGCATCCCTGTCAATTTTCAACAGAGATTCGGTATAAACTCCCTCTGAATACTCCCTCCACCCCATTGACTTATTTCTCATTCAGAAGTAAGTTATTACCAGATTGGAGAGGAAACTAATAAATTAAACAGGAGGGAATTCATCATGGCAAGATACATTTATCTTCAGGGACAAAAACCGCTGCTGATGTTCGGCGCACTGCTGCTGGCTCTGCTTTGGCTCTGTCCGATGCTGTATGCTCAGGAGACGCCGGAGGAAAAGCTTGAGAAATCTTTGCAGCTGGTCAGCCAATCCTTTGAAATGGCAAATTATGCACGGGAAAGCGATGTGAGGCTGATTCAGGAAGCTTATGATTTGACCAAGCAGGCAATAACGCTGATTAAGGAAGTCATCAGTGAAGCTGAAAACACCGGCAAAACAGAACTGAAAATAGCGGCTGTGACAGCCTTAAACAATGTCGCGCCTGTTTTCACACAGATTGTCAACACTGCTCAGGCAATATTCAACAAAAATGCTGAGATGGCAGTTGAGGCTGAACTCGCCGGAAACACGAGCCTTATGCAGGAAAAATACGAACTGGCGAAAGGAGCGGCGGTTTTTATTTCCAAGATTGCTGACGAGGCATTGAGCATCGGGGATTTGCTTTCCGCTATGGCATATCAGTCTGTAAATATGGGGAATACGGGGCTGGCAGGCTCTGTCAGCATCACTGCGAAGAATTTTAAAGCCTTATTCGAAAATATTGTCGCTATAGCAAAATATATCGAGCAGATCGGCAACAACTCGGATATTGTGGCGATTACGAATCACATACAGGAAGACGGCGGCGAAGCCGAGAAAAAGTATGATATGGTTATTGCGCTTGCCTCCTCTGTCCGCGTTTCATCAGCAAATGACGACAAAGAAGTCGGTGTCAACCGCCCCTGGCCCTTTCACTGGAACTATCTGCCGTTGACAGACAAGCAGCGTAAAGACAAGGATGTGCCGATTCACGATACAGAACCGGCGAGTCCCTTTGGGGCAAAATAATTTTGAAATGATACAAAGCGTTTTGCCGATAAAAAATTCTGACAGCGGCGCGTCCGGAGTGCTGAAATGAGCGAAGCGAATTTCAGCACAGAAATCGCAAAAATTTCATTTTTGCACTCCGGAGTGTGTGAAACGCTGTCAGAACTTTCTCTGATTCGGATAATGCTGGAAGAGGTAATCAACTATGAAATTACAATGTCTATCTATAGCAGCTCTTATTTTTGTTATGATACTTTTCCCTCATACAGCGGGGCTTGCCATCAGTGAAACTAATCTTGAACCGATGATTTCAACGGGTTCGGAAGATACGGGCGAGAAAAAGAGCGGCATCGTTATAAAGCCTTTGATAAACATCAGTTCGAGAATGGACAGCAATTTTTACAAGACAGCATCCGATGAGAGAAAAGTTTATACTTATCTTCTTCAACCGGGAATTACAGTAGGTTATGAAACTCCCAAAAGCAGCTTTATGGCTGACTACTTACTCAATGCCCATCTTTACGGCGGAGACAGTGATGAAGACAATTATATGGGACATACCTTCAATATGTCAGCCAGAACAAGACCTTTTGCCCGACTGCTTCTCGGCATAGAAGATTCATTTTATATGACTCGTGACGGGGCGCGTGCAGACAATTTCAGCAATTCGGTTGACAGAGAGAAATACTATGTCAATCAGTTGACGCCCATGCTCCTGTATGAATTCGGAAATAAATTTTCTGCGGGCTTGCGCTACCGGAACACCATGACCGGCTATGACGATTCTGAATTTAAAGATTCCTCCGAACATAGAGGAATGCTTGACCTGATTTATAACTTTACGCCGACTGTGGCGATTGATCTGCAATACCAGCGATGGCAAAGGGATTACGATGATCCGGCAACTTCCGATTATGTCTCGGATCAGCTCAAGCTTATTTTTGCAAGACAGTTCAGAAATTTTTCCTTTGAACTCGGCGCGGGTTATCAGACACGGCGTTTTGACGACAACAGCTTGGATAATCTCGGATTGTTTACCTATCGGATCGCGCTTGAAGGGCAGTATCCGGGACTTCCCGCGCCCAGACGGAGTTATATCTCATTTGTTGCGGAGCGGAACTATAATGACTCAGGCGTCGGAGATGTGTATTTCAAAGCGCATCAGTTTACATTAAGCGCGGGCAGACTTTTCAGAGAGAAAATAAGCGCGAAACTTGAAGGCAGATACCGAATCAGCGATTACGAAATGCAGTTCGGCGGACGGGAAGATGATACTTACAGCATCTCAGCCGGTCTCGGTTATATCTTTAACGAAAGACTGTCGCTGAACGCCGAAGCGGGATATGAAAATCGGGATTCCAACCTCAATCAGTATGATTATAAGAATACCTACATTATGGGAAATGTGGATTTCCGCTATGATCCGAGTACACGTTAAACTTGGAGGTCATCAGTTGTTGACGGCATGGAGAAAGAGAAGATATGAGCTATCAAAGAAATATGAAAATAATAATGAGCATTCTTTTTGCAGTTCAGATGTTGCTGATATTTCAGGGCAACGCCGCTGCACAGGATGAATATTTCATCGGTCCGAGAGATGTTCTCACTCTGAGTATTTATGCCGGCGGAGAAAAACAGCAGGAAGTCATTGTAACGGTCAGCAGCAGCGGAATGATTAATGTTCCTTTCATCGGTCAGGTCAAAGCCGAAGGACTGACAACTGCCCGATTGGAAGCTGCCATCGTCGAGCCGCTGGAAAGGAATTTTTTTGTCAACCCGGAGGTAAGCGTCCGTATCACGGAATATCACAACCTTCGATACCACATTTCAGGAGCGGTCAAATCCCCGGGATTGTACGAAATGACTTCAAAACCGACCCTGATGCAGCTTATTGCCGAAGCCGGCGGCGTTATGCCGGATCGGGGCAATACCGCATATATTCTGCGGAATGCGACAGAGCAGATACAGGAAGACAAGGATGTTGAAAATCTCCTCTCCAAAAAAGAGCCGAAAAAGGTGGATTTGAAAAAGCTTTTGGACAGAGGCGATATGAGCCAGAATGAAATTCTCCAGTCCGGAGACGTAGTGTATATTCCTTTTGAAAAATCCATGAATCTGGCTGAATCCAAAATATATGTGGAAGGAGAAGTCAAAAGCCCGGGCGTATATAACTACCTGCCGGGGCTGACCGCGCTGAATGCCTGCATCATGGCCGGCGGTTTCAGCAAATTTGCTGCGCCGAACCGCGCCAGAATTGTAAGGAAGCAGGGAGACAAACAGATCATCATTAATATAGACCTCGAAGAAGTCAAGGAGGGAAGAATATCTGATGTTGAACTGAAACCCGGCGATCTGATTAATATTCCTGAAACATGGTTGTGAATAAACGGGTTCGGGGTATGAGGTCAGAGGTGCGAGGCAACACCCCGAACCCCGAACCCCGAACCTCTGACCCTAGGAGGAAATATGA
This sequence comes from Desulfatirhabdium butyrativorans, assembly GCA_022736535.1. GTDB lineage: Bacteria > Desulfobacterota > Desulfobacteria > Desulfobacterales > JAIFKL01 > JAIFKL01. The sequence continues at coordinate 14,149 of DZCT01000041.1, forward strand.
ATAACCCTGAAATCGAACAGAGCATAGACATTGCCGAATATTATTATATTCTTGCCAAGCACAAATGGCTTATCTTCGCCTGTTTTGTTCTTGTTGTCTCTCTGACAATATTGATTACTTTTCAGATGAAACCGGTTTATCAGGCAGGCAACACAATGATTATTGAAAAAGATCAGATTGTGTCTCCGCTGACCGGAGAAAAAATGGATTATGAAAGCTATGTCTCCCAGACCCTGACGTTCAATACGCATTTTAAAATGATCACTTCACGGCCGGTTCTGGAAAAGGTAATTGACGAACTGAATCTGGATCAGCCTGAAAAAGCAAAAAAAATGGAAACCAGCTTTCTGAAAGAGTGGATTTCCCGGAACAGAAAAAATTTTCTCTCCCTGATAGGACAGAAAGAGAAATCGCTGACTCCGGAAGATAAAAAAGCCGCGCTGATTGCGGGGCTGGGAGCTAAAATCACTATCAAAGAAGTAAGGGATACGCGTCTGCTGAATGTGAACGTGGAAGATTATGATCCTGATATGGCAAAAGAAATCGCCAATACCCTTGCCGATGTTTATATCAGATTTAATGCTGAAAGTCGTATGAAATCATCCAAAAATACGCTCAAATGGATGACGGATCAGTTATATGAGACAAAGCAGAAATTGGAAAAGGCTGAAAAAGATTTTCTGGATTACAAGCAGAATGAAAAATTGTTTTCCATTGAGGGAAAACAGGATGTTACGATCAAGAAGATAGAGGAATTCAACAATACCTATATCGAAGCCCGCAACAGACGGCTTGAGGTGGATGCAAAGCTGGGGAAATTAAAGCAACTGCTCAATTCAAAAGGAGAAGTGCTTCATGTCCGTTCTCTGATCGGCAATCCGCTTATTGACAGTCTTTACGCACAGTTGAGCGGGGCAGAAGTAGAGATTAACCGCCTCAGCAGTGTCTTTAAACCCATGCACCCCAAGATTGTGCAGATGCAGACCCAGATTGAGGAAACCCGGAAAAAGCTGAATGAAGAACTCAAAAAAGAAATGGAAAATTTGGATGCGGAGCGTTCGGTTCTTCGTACAAGAGAGAAGATTTTGCAGGAGACCATCGGCGATTTTGAAAACGACGCGCTGGCGACCGGAAAGAAAGAACTCCAGTACAGTATTCTTCAGCGGAATGTGACCACGCATCAGAAGCTGTATGATACGCTTCTGTCAAAGATAAAAGAGTCGAACATCGAAGAAAGTCTGGATGTTTCTCCCATACGGGTGATTGAAGACGCTGTGATGCCTATTTCACCGGTGAAACCCAAAAAAATGATGAATATTACACTGGGAGCTGTTCTGGGTCTGATGCTGGGGATCGGATTGGCATTTTTACAGGAATATATGGATCGCTCGCTCCGTACCGAGGAAGATGTGCAGAAATATCTTGATTTGCCGGTTCTTTCCGTGATCCCGGAAGCAGAGCTGCCGTAGCAGGATATACGGCATCGGTAAAACGACTTTGTAAGTCGTTTTGTATCTGAAACGATTTGTAAAATCGTTTTACCTGCAAGGGACAGGCAAAATCGGTAAAACGACTTTGCAAGTCGTTTTCTATCTGAAACGATTTGGAAAATCGTTTTACACGCAACTGACAGGCAAAATCGGTAAAACGACTTTGCAAGTCGTTTTGTATCTGAAACGATTTGTAAAATCGTTTTACCCGCAACTGACAGGCAAAAAGGTGAAAAACGATGAAAGACATAAAAGAACTGAAAGAAAACAAGTCGGAGTCCGACAGAAAAACGGAACAGAAAGAGATAAACAGGCTGACAGAGCTGTTTTTAAGAAATTATCCGGCAAAATCCCGTTTTGCAGAAGCCTATCGCACCTTGCGGACCAATGTTCATTTTTCCTTTATGAACAAAGAATTTCGCTCGCTGATGATTACCAGCGCCGGCGCAAAAGAGGGAAAAACCAATACAGTTGCCAATCTGGGCTACACGCTGTCTCAGTCCGGAAAATCCGTACTGATGATTGACGCTGACCTGCGGAAACCCATGCTGACAACCCTCTCCCCATCTAACGTCTCACGGGGGCTTACGGGACTGCTTTCCGATCTCTTTGATCTGAATGCAGGAGACAAAGCCGTGAACGGAGAGGAAAAAATTCCGTATTTGGAGGAAAAAATCGCTTCGGATATTTTAAATATTCCTACCGGCAATTCGGATAACTCAGATAACTCGGATAACTCAGATAATTCGGATAATTCGGATAATTCAGATGCGCCCTCCAAACTCTTTCTGCTTCCGAGCGGAAAACGGCCGCCCAATCCCCATGAAATGCTGGGGTCAAAGGGAATGTCTTTTCTCATTTCCTATCTGACAAAAAAATTTGATGTGGTGGTCATTGATACGCCGCCGCTCCTGCCTGCCAGCGATGCGCTGATGCTGGCGCCGCAGACTGACGGCGTGGTAGTGGTTGTCAAAGCCGGGATGATAAACCGAAGTCTGGTCAGAAAGGCGGTGGACCAGCTTCGGATGGCAAAAGCGAATCTGCTGGGCGTTGTGCTGAACAGCATGGACAGCAGAAAAGAAGGTTATTACTATTATTACAACAAAAAGTATTACTCGAAATACTACTCCGGCTATTATGGAAAATATAAATAAAGAGACGCGGCGGCAAGTTGTTTTTGTCTCAATTCTTGTTGTTTCCGCGACAGTCCTTTATTTTCTGTCCCTCCGTCTGATGGCAGGAATTTACTGTTATCAAGCTGAAAATTTTCTCAGGGACGGACATTACGGCTTGGTTGTCAGTGCCTTGAAAAAGGCAGTCTATTATCAGCCCGAAGACTACAAGATTCAGAGAGAATTGGGGAATGCCTGTCTTCGCTTGTCAGAACTGCATCAGAGCGGAAAAACAGCTTTTCTTCTGGCGGAACAGTCAGGGAATTGTTACCGCCGGGCAGCCGAGTTGAATCCGACAGACGCGGAATCCGCCTACGGTCTTGCCAAAGCAGAGACGCGGCTGGAAGAACTTTATCTGCATCTTCATCCGGATGAGACAAAAAGCCCGTATCAGGCGATGACTTATTTCGAGCAGGCTGTCCGGCTCAGACCCAACGGCATCACTTACCATTATGCTTTAGCCCGTTATCTTTACAAAAAAGAAAATATGAGTGAGCTGTTTACGGTGGTCCGCCGCCTCATCCGTATTTATCCGCCGGCATATCCGCTGACGAAAAAAGAGGCGTTCTGGTCTCCGTCTGTAAATGAGATATGCAAAAGCGGGCTTTTGGAGGCAGTGCGGGATAATATTTATGCCAAACATGCTCATTTCATTCTGTCTTCCGTATCGGCTGAAGAGAAAAACTGGCACGACGCCATATCTCATTATGAGGCTGCGCTGAATAACAGGGAATTTGAAAATACTGCCGGAAATTATCTGCATTTAGGTTATCTTTATCTGAAAAATGAGCAAATAGATGAAGCAGAATCTTTTTTTCTTCATGCCCTGCATATCAGCGATGACGTAGAGAAAGGTATTGAACGCCTGTATTCTTACTATAAAAACGAAGGGCATTTTGAAAAATTTTATCAGTTTTATCAAAAAATCAGCCCGAATTTTGCGCTTTCCTCAAAAATGGATATTCTGATCGCCCGTTCTCTGACGGACATGAAAGTCTATGATCATGCCAAAAATATTCTCACAGAACTGATTCGCAAAGAAGCGTCCGCAGAGGCTTACTACTGGCTGGCGCGCATTGCCGAAGCGGAAAAAGACTGGGACAGCATGGAACTGGCGATTCAGCGGGCAACGATGTTTGATCCGAAAAACAGCCAGTATCATCTGATATTTTCCGGCGTCCTGAACCGGCTGGGGAAATTTGACCGAGCCGAAGAAGAAGCAGGACTTGCAAT
>DZCT01000454.1 GCA_022736535.1 Desulfatirhabdium butyrativorans
GGGGTTCGCTCATCATCCGGCAGGTGTTGGGGTTCGCAGGCTCACCCCAACCTACACGGCATTGGCGCGGAGCGTGGGAACGAGAACCGCAACTGCGTAACTCCTATGCTGTATTTAATTAAGCTTATATATAAACTAAGATCATATTTAAATCAAGACAGAATTTGCAAAGACATTCTGATTTTGGAAAACGGCATTTATTTTATTTTGACTGAAATTTGACATGACCTTGCGCTTTGCACCGTTTTAGTGTATATTACTTCTATATGTTATAGATAGTTATAGGGGCGGAATTTGTCTGTCTCATTCGGTCTGTATCAACTCATTTCAAAAGGGCAACTCATTATGAACAAAAAAATGATCGTGTCGGCATTGCTTGCGGGAAGCCTGTTTTTTTCGGCGGCATCAGCCTGTGCGGAAGGCTATTTCGCTGTGGGGGGCGGCGGGGGCGGAAACGCGGAAAGTTACAATCTGACAATGGAATCCGGTGTGAACGCTTTTGAATTCGGCAAGCGGAAATATCTTGTCGGCGCGGGTATTCCGCTGATTCCCCACGGATATGAGAATGTGCCGTCGGATACGCTGGAATCGCCCTGTCCGCATTCCGAATGCGTCGGCGCGGGATCAGAATATGACGGCACGGAGCTGGGGCTTTTTGTCAAAGCCGGTATGGAAGCGGTTTATCCGGGGGTGTATCTGTCGCTTTTAGCCGGATTTACCAGAGGCACTGAAATCGAAGTCGCCCGCTCAACCGCGACAGGACGCTATTATGAGCAGTCTTCGGAAAAGAGAAATTACGCATTATACGGGCTGAGTATGGGATATTTCAGGACTTTCTTTGACGATGAATGGAAACTCTGTTTTTACCTTGATGCGGATAACCGAAGAGGCTTGACGGCAAGCGTCGGTTTTTTTTGGTAATTGCATAGCTCTTGCCGCGCAGATACGGCTGTCCGATAAATTTAATCATCATAAAGAAAAAAAAAGCTTGACGGACTCAAGGGAATTTATTATATAGGTTTTGTTTAAGACGGGCGGTTAACTCAGCGGGAGAGTGCTACCTTCACACGGTAGAAGTCGCTGGTTCAAATCCAGTACCGCCTACCATAAAAAATCAAGGGGAATGTGCATCAAAAGCACATTTCCCTTTTTTGTTTTCTTTGCCGCAGAAGGTTTCCCACAGAGAGTTTCCCGCAGAGCGCACAGAGAAAAAAGCCCACAGAGATCACAGAGTTTTTTAAACCCTCTGTGTCCTCTGTGGGAACCCCCTCTGTGCTCTCTGTGGGAAACCTGAAAGCAACACTTCAGCTTTCGCTCCGATTCCCTTTGGTGACGGTCAGAGGTTTTGCCTGCCATATATTCCGGTTGTATTCGGAAATGGTACGGTCTGAAGAAAATTTGCCGATTCTTGCCACATTGAGAATCGCTTTCCGGGTCCATGCCTCCGAATCCCGGTAAAGCGCGTCCACTTTTGTCTGACATTCATGATAGGCATCAAAATCCGCAAGCACCAGAAATCTGTCTTCATTCAGAAGCATATCTGCCAAAGGATGAAAAAGATTTTTCGCTTCAGGATTGAAAAAACCCTCCCGGATCATATCAATGGCTTTTTTCAGAATCGGATTCTTTTCATAATAATCACGGGGATGATACCCGGGACGGATCGCCGCAACTTCCTCAGCCCTGAGACCGAAGATAAAAATATTTTCCTCTCCCACTTCTTCCAGAATTTCAATGTTCGCACCGTCAAAAGTCCCGACGGTCAGCGCGCCGTTCAAGGCAAATTTCATGTTGGAAGTTCCCGAAGCCTCGTAACCGGCGGTGGATATCTGCTCGGAAACATCGGCAGCCGGAAATATTTTTTCTGCCAAAGAAACCCGATAGTTGGGGATAAACAGAACTTTGATTTTATGGTGGGTGGAAGTGTCGCGGTTCAGCATTTCCGCAACATGACAGATGAACTGAATCGTCATTTTTGCCATGGCATAACCGGGCGCGGCTTTTCCGCCGAAAAAAAACGTGCGCGGGTGCATGTCAAACTCCTGCCGCTGCTTGATTTTCAGCCAGCAGCATATCACATGAAGAATATTGAGAAGTTGCCGTTTGTATTCATGGATTCTTTTCACCTGAATATCAAAAATGCTCTGCGGATCAAGAGAAACCTGTGTCAGTCTGTTCACAATATCTGAAAATTGTTCTTTATTTTTCTGCTTGACCGTGCGCCATGCAGCCTGAAATCCAGGATCGTCTGCCAGCGGTTCAAGGTTTAGGAGATGCCGGGCATCTTTGGTCCACTTGTCGCCGATGCGGCTGCTGATCAGTGCCGCCAGATCGGGATTGGCGGCTAAAAGCCAGCGCCGGGGCGTGACGCCGTTGGTTTTGTTGTTGAAGCGATCCGGATACATTTCATTGAAATCTTTCAGTTCTTTCTCTGTGAGCAGCCGGCTGTGCAGTTCTGCCACGCCGTTGACCGAATGAGACCCGACAATCGCCAGATGCGCCATACGGACTTTTTTTTCAGGCGATTCTTCAATTAAAGACATACGCCCCAACCGCTCGTTATCGCCCAGAAATCGGACAGAAACATCCCGCATGAAACGGCGGTTGATCTCATAAATAATCAGCAGAATGCGGGGCAGCAGCCGTTCAAACATGGGCAGGGGCCATTTTTCAAGGGCTTCGGCAAGCAGGGTGTGATTGGTATAGGCGCAGGTCCGGGTGGTAATATCCCATGCCTGTTCCCATGTCAGCCCGTAAATATCAAGGAGAATGCGCATCAGTTCCGCAACGGCAAGGGAAGGATGGGTGTCGTTGATCTGAATGGCGGCTTTGTCGGGAAAATCTTTAAATCGCTCATATCCCCGAAGCCGGCGCCGGTCTTTGTTCTGAAGGTATCGGCGCACAATATCCTGAATCGAACAGGAAACAAAAAAATACTGCTGCTTGAGCCGAAGTTCTTTTCCCTGAAAAATTTCATCATTCGGATACAGCACTTTGGAGATATTTTCGGAGAGATTTTTTTCCTCCACTGCCTTGAGATAATCGCCGTCCTGAAAATATTGCAGATCAAATTCATTGGAAGCCCTTGCGGACCAGAGCCGCAACGTGTTGACCGTATTGTTGCGGTACCCGCCCACAGGAATATCGTAAGGAATACCGAGGACATCTTTGGTGTCTGTCCATTCGGTCTGAAGTCTTCCGTCGGGCAGATGGGTCTGTTTGACATTTCCGTAAAAATGCACCTTCATCATGTACTCGGGCCGGGCAATTTCCCAAGGGTTTCCGTGTTGCAGCCATGAATCCGGCAGTTCCGTCTGACTCAGATTGCGGATCACCTGATCGAAAATGCCGAATTCATAGCGGATGCCGTAGCCATAAGCCGGAATTTCAAGCGTTGCCATGGAATCGAGAAAGCAGGCAGCCAGCCGTCCCAGTCCGCCGTTGCCGAGTCCCATATCCGGTTCTTCTTCCGCAAGCGATTCCAGATCAATATTGAGTTCATCTGTGGCTTTCCGGGTTTCATCATATATTCCCAGATTAATCAGATTGTTGATGAGCGCACGTCCCATGAGATATTCGGCGGAAAGATAATAAACCCTTTTCACATCATACTCATAATACAACTGCTGAGTGCGGATCCAGCGTTCAATCAGGCGGTCCCTTGTTGTCAGCGCCAGCGAGTGATAAACATCCCGCATGGTTGCGGTGTACTGATCTTTGGACAGCGAGTATTCCAGATGGTTGGCAAAGGAAAGCTGAATACCTCTGGCATCCATTCCTTTGAGAAAAATACCCCAGTTTTTAAAGAGTTCGCTTTTTTTCATTTCCATGCCCTTTATTTTCATTTCTCAATACCGTCCCTTGCCTGAACTCCTTTCCGGTAATAATGCTTTATCTCCCGCATCTCCGTCACCAAGTCGGCGTATTCCATTAGGGTCGCTTTCAACTTTGCCAT
>DZCT01000042.1 GCA_022736535.1 Desulfatirhabdium butyrativorans
GCACATGCTTCAGCCAGTATTCCGCCGATGCCATATCAGACCCGGCAAAATCTCCCGTAAGATTGGAGACAAGGGCGATGCGCGGCGCATGAAAAGACACGGAATTCAGCGTCTTTTCAAAATCCGCCAGCATCGGTTCCATGAGCGGAGAGTGAAAGGCATGAGAAACTTCTAATTTTTTTACTTTGACTCCCTCGTTTTTCAGCATGTCAGAGATACGCCGAACTGTCTCACTTTTGCCGGAAATAACGATGCTCCGAGGTCCGTTCATCGCCGCAACGGAAACATCATCTGTATGTTTCGCTATGGCTGAAATGACTCGTTCTTCATTTGTCTGAACCGATGTCATTTCGCCGTTCCGAGGCAATGACTGCATCATACGCCCACGTTCCGCAATCAGTTTCAAGCCGTCTTCAAGGCTGAACACGCCCGCCACGCAGGCTGCCGCATACTCGCCCACGCTATGACCCATCACGGCATGAGGTTTTATTCCCCAAGATTTCCACAATTCAGCCAGCGAATATTCCAGCGCGAACAATGCCGGCTGAGTGTAAGCCGTTTCATTCAGAAGCAAATCGCCGGACACATTTACTTCCGGGTAGATGACTTCAAGCAAAGGCTTTTTCAAATAGGCTCGCAATATCTCATTGCAACGGTCAAGGTTTTTGCGAAAAACCGGCTGTGTGTCGTAGAGTTCTCGTCCCATGCCGACGTACTGCGAACCCTGACCCGTAAACAGAAAGGCGATTCGGGGCAGTTCCCCAGACTGTCCTTTGAATATGCCAGATGTCTCCTGTCCGGTAGTGAAACTTGCCAGTTTTTCTTTCGCCTGCTCTCCGGTTTCCGCAATGATACAAAGGCGATGATTGAAATGAGAACGTCCCGTATGCGCGCTGAAGCAGACATCGCCCATATCAGATTCCGGATTTTCCGATATATATTTTTCATAACGCCCTGCCAAATCTCTGAGCGCGTTCTCCGTCTTTGCCGACAAAGAAAGCAGATGAGAGGTTCGGGGCGAGAGGTGAGAGGTAAAACTCTGACCTCTCACCTCTGACCCCTGACCCCAATCTCCAACCACAACATGCGCGTTTGTCCCGCTGAAGCCGAAACTGCTGATGCCCGCGATTCTTGATTTTTCTCCGGCAGTCCAGGGAATCCGCTCTGTCGGCACTTTTACTGCAATCCTATCCCATGAGATATGCGGATTAGGCTTTCTGAAATGCAGATGCGGCGGAATCTCCTCATGTTGCAGAGATAGTATGACTTTGATCAGACTTGCCATGCCTGCGGCAGATTCCAAATGTCCCACGTTAGTTTTCACCGAACCCACGATGAGCGGGCGATCCTGCGTGCGGTCTTTTCCGAATACGGCAGCCAGCGCGCCGATTTCTATGGGATCGCCGAGAGACGTTCCGGTGCCGTGCGCCTCGATATAACTCACTTCAGAGGGTTCTAACCGGCTGTTCTGCAATGCCTCACGAATGACTTTTTCCTGAGAGGGACCGTTAGGAACGGTCAGACCGCCGCTGGGTCCGTCCTGATTGACGGCGCTGCCCCGAATGACAGCAAGAATATTATCGTGATTTTCTACCGCATCTGACAATCGTTTAAGCACAACTACACCGCAGCCTTCACCCCGCGCATATCCGTTTGCCGAAGCGTCAAAAGTTTTACAGCGTCCGTCCGGCGCAAGCATTCCGGCTTTTGAAAAAGTAATACTCAGTATCGGCGCAAGTATCAGGTTCGCGCCGCAGACCAGCGACATATCGCATTCCCGGCGGCGCAGACTGTGACAGGCAAGATGCAAAGCAATCAGCGACGAGGAGCAGGAGGTATCCACCGTCATGCTCGGACCGGTCAGACCGAGCATATAAGACAAACGCCCTGCGCTCGCGCTGAAACTATTGCCCGTGCCGAAATAGGCGTCAATCCGTTCGGGATTCGGCAATATGGACATAGCATAATCTATGCTGATCAGCCCGACAAAAACCCCGGTGCGGCTTTCAAATAAACGATCCGGCGACTGATTTGCATGTTCCAATGCCTCATAAGAGACTTCGAGCAAAAGACGCTGCTGCGGATCAAGACTCATTGCCTCACGAGGCGAAATGCCGAAAAACTGCGGATCGAAATTTTCCACATCTTTCAGGAAGCCGCCGTAACGGCAATATATTTTACCGGGAGCCGCGGGATTCGGATCATAATAGGCATCCACGTTCCATCGGCTCCGCGGAATTTCGCTGATCGTATCCACGCCGTCCCGCAGTATCCGCCAGAATGCCTCCGGATGATCGCCGCCGCCCGGAAACCGGCATCCCATGCCGATGACTGCAATGGGTTCGCTCTTTTCCCGCTCCAGCGCGTCCACTTTTGCCTGCATTTTGTTCAAGGCAAGCAATGCCCGCTTGGTCGGAGACAACTCGCTGCTTTGTTTGATATTCTCTTTCATCATATTCCGTCAGAAACTTGGGTTGCGCTGACCTGCCCACACCGTTACCGTTTATGTTACATACTATAAATCATAAATCTGTTATTGGCAATAGTGGAAAAATGGTGGGGAAAATGGTGGGGAAAACCCACCATTTTTTGCCCTCCATCTAATTTCCAAGCCCAATTCTCACCTTAGCATATTCAGGAAAATCGGGAATCTCTGTCAGATCGTTTTCAAACACAGTGAGATCGCCTTTTTTTTCGATTTCTTTGAATCCCGCAAATTTATAAGTCATATACATCATACGGTTTCGCTCATTGGAAATCATTTCCGAGCGCAGGCGGACGCTGTTTTTCTTTGCCTCATTTCGGATATGATTGATCATTATCGCGCCGACGCCTCTTAACATGACCCGGCAGGACATCAGCAGCAGTTTTATGTTCCACAGGTCTTTATGGCACTCGATAAGCGTCAGCCCGATTTTGCCGTAAGTGCCGTATTTATCATCCAATGTGGCAATCAGCAAAATATGATCCCGGGAAGTGCGAAAATACTCTAATTCCTCATAAGAATAAGTGTAACCCGTTGTATTCAACTGATGGGTCCGAACCGTCAGTTCTTCAGCCCGCTTCAAGTCTTCTTCTTTTGCAGGCGAAATCGTGAACACCATATCCAGCGACGAGAGAAAATCTTCTTTGGGTCCCTCAAATGATTCTTCAATTTTGTTCCGTTTTATATCGCTGAGATACAGTTGTCTGCGGATTTTTGAATCCTGAGTAATAAATCTGGGATTCATTTCAGACATAAGCAAGAGTTTGTCTATATCTGCCGCATCTATGCAAAGCACCTGAGGAAATGAGAAATTCACTTCTTCCCGCTCATAAGGCTGATCGTCGACAAACGCGAGCGTGTCAATGCCGATGTTGATGGATTCTGCAATTGCCTTAACAGAAGAAGATTTCGGATTCCAATTGATCTGGGGATAGAGAAAGTAGTTTTGCAGACCGAATTCTTCAATTTTTCTCATGGCATGGTCATAGTCATTTTTACTCGCGACAGACTGTAAAATGCCGCGGCTGTCCAGCGTTTGCATAATATCAACAATACCGTCGCGCAGAGAAACATTGTCGTTTTCCGGCAACACGCCGTTCCATAAGGTATTGTCCAAGTCCCAGACCACACATTTGACTTTCTTTTCTTCTTTCATCTCAACTTTCCTCCCATATCAGCGACGGATTGGCAATCTGCTCCTCGGCGTACATTTTGTCTATTTCTTCAGCATATTTGATGCTCAGGTTTGCCCGCTTCAACTTTGCGCTCGGGGTCACGAGTCCGTCCTGTACTGTCCAAGGCTCTGTCAGCAGCTTGACACGGCGAATCTGAACCGCATCGGAATAATTGCCGAGTATCTTCGTAATACGTGCCAAAACCGCTTTTTCGGCTGATTTATCTTTTAATGCCGAAGGATCATCAGGATTCAGTTTCAACTGTTTTGCCAGCTTTTTCCAATGTTCTGTATTCAAAACTAACAGCGCTGTGAGAAAAGGTCTTCCCTTGCCGATGACCATCGCCTGATCAAATAAAATCTCTGCGCTTATCTCTGACTCTATCTCTGCCGGTGAAATTTCTTCTCCGTTTTGCATGAGGATAGTATCCGACATGCGCCCCATGAAGAAAATACGCCCCTCGGCATCTATGTAGCATCTGTCTCCGGTGTGCAGCCATCCTTCCTTGTCTATAGCGGCTTGCGTTGCCGCCGGATTGTTCCAGTAACCCGTCATGACTCCGGGACCTTTTGCGATCAATTCTCCGCATCCCCCTTTGAAGGGGGGCAGGGGGGATGTCTTGTATTCTACCCGAACATTGACGCCTGCCAAGGGCTTGCCCGCACTTGCCGGAACATTGTCATCAGGACGGTTCACGCTGATGACCGGTCCCGCTTCGGTCTGTCCGTAGCAATTGAGAATGGGCATTCCCAGCCCGATAAATGTCCGAGAAATTTCAGATGAAAGTCTCGCGCCCGCGTAAAATGCGCAACGCACCCTCCCGCCGAATCTTTGTCTCACAGACCTTGCAATGAGCATATCAAGCAGGGGCCACAGCAGAAAATCAGGATGCCGTTTTCCTCGTCCCTGCTGATATTCAAATCGCCGCCATCCCATGTCAACCGCGTATTTAAACATACACTGAATCCACCAGGGCTTTCGGACGAATTGATTTTTAATCTCTCTGAAGGCATATTCATACAACCGCGCCGCAGATACGATCAGCGTCGGGCGTATTACTCCTAAATCACCCAAAGACCGGGGAAAGGCGATTGCAATGTCACCCATCATGGAAAGCACATAGCCGCCAGTGAAAGGCACGAGTATATCTTCTTCATAAAAGGTAATCGTTTTTGCTGTCGCTTCTGCATTGGATAATACATTTCTATGGCTGAACATTGCGCCTTTAGGCATGCCCGTTGTACCTGAAGTATGAAGAATTGTAGCCAATTCATCCGCGCCGGATGTCTTTTCACAGAGATCAATGTCATATTTCTCAGGCAGCCATGTCTCGATTTCATCCAAGCGGATCACGCGCATGTCTGAAAAAATATCTCTGTTTGCCGAGGACATTTTTTCCTGTATCTCCCGTTCTATTAACAGGAATCTAATTCCCGTGCTTTTTAAGATAGATGCAGCATTTTCCGCTTTGTCGTGGATATAAAACGGCACGGTTACCAAACCCAGCCCGAATGCCGCCAACTCGAACACCACCCACTCATAACGGTTTCGCATCATAAGCCCCACGCGGTCGCCGGGATTCAGATTTTCTTTTTTCAATGCCGCCTGCCAGCGGGCCACGACCTTTTCCGTTTCTTTCCATGTGAGAGTTATCCACTTTTTCCTTATCTCATCGAAATAACGGTATGCGATTTTGTCAGGACTGTATTTTACTCTTGCCCGAAAAAGGCCGAACAGCGTTTTTGCTTCTTCTGTAGTGATCTCTTTTCTCAATGTCCGTTCCTCGCTAAAAATTAATGGTCTGATACCCGTGCCTTGCGATGATGATCTGCTGCATCTGAGTGCTGCCTTCGATGATTTCCATGATCTTGGCATCTCTCAGATATCGCTGTACCGGATATTCGCTCCCGCAGCCGTTGGCGCCGTGAATCTGCACCGCATCCAATGCGGCTTTTACTGCGGTTTTCGATGCAAAATACTTAGCAATTGCTGTTTCCATAATCAGATCGGGGTCTCCGATGTCTTTCAAGTATCCCGCATGATAGCACAGCAGCCTTGCCGCTTTTGTTTCGGTAATCATCTCGGCGATCATCTGCTGAATCAGTTGATGTTCTTTCAGATATGCGCCGAACTGCTTTCTTTGACTCGAATACCTCAGAGAGGCTTCCAGACATGCCTGCGCAAGTCCCACGCTTCCCCACGCGACGCAATATCTCCCATGATCCAGCGCGGTGCCCGCAATGTGAGAAAAGCCGAAACCGATTCTTCCCACCAGATTTTCTACAGGAATGCGGCAGTTTTCAAAATGCAGTCCCGCGAGCATGGCGGAGCGGAAACCGAGCATTCCGTTAATCGGCTCAGTAGAAAAACCGGGCGTATTTCTTTCTACCAGAAATGCAGAGGGTTTGCCTTCGCACTGGGCGATAATCATAAACACATCGGCAATCTGCCCGCAGGAAATCCATTTTTTCTGACCGTTTAAGATATAGTCACGGTCTGAAACGACTGCGGTAGTCTCAACACTTTTGGCGTCGGAGCCGATGCCGGGTTCGGTCAGACCGAATGCGCCGACAATTTCGCCGCTTGCCAATTTCGGAAGCCAATGTTCTTTCTGTGCGGAGCTGCCCCATTTCAGAAGCGACTGCGAAACCATTCCGTGAACCGTGAACAGGCTTAAAAGAGATGTGCTTCCCCGTCCGATTTCTTCACAGAGCAGTCCGAAAGTAATCATATCCCAGCCGTTTCCGCCGCTGACTTCCGGAATAATCGCGCCGAGATACCCCTGTTCGGCAATTTTTCTGATGACTTCCGGAGGCGTTTTTTCCTCACGGTCGTATCGGTCCGCATGGGGCGTGATTTCCTTGTCAGTAAAGGACCGGAACGCCGACTGTCTTTCTCTCTGTTGCGATGTCAGTTCAAAATTCATTGCTTTTTCCTAATACGTCGAGTTAATTTGTTTCCGGCTCTCGATGAGGATGCGAATCTTAATAACACCTTTTAAAAGCGTCAGAAAAATACAGGCTGAGAGCCAAAGCGCAAACACCGGCATAAATTCAAACATGAATATCCATGTCGCATCCCTGTTTAGCCACCGGGAAAGCAAAGCCGGTGCGGCAAAAGCCAATATCGCTGCCAGTATGAAATGAGGCAGAATATGCAGGACTTTAAAGCGCCGTGATTTGTCATGTATCTTCTCGCGCCATCTCGTAAATCTTGTCAGAGACCATCCGTAGAGGGCGGCGTGAACGATGAGCAAAAGCGCAACCAGCATAAAGGACTGACGGCGATACGTCATCCATGCACTTTCAGATTCGGGCTTCCCGCCGGTCAGCAACGAGATAATGCCATCTGCCATTGCTCTGTACATCAGCGGATTGTTATTCTGATTTATCAGCATGACAATGCCGTAGCCAGCATCAGTAACCAGCATCGCTTCTGTACGAAAAACCCCCAGATTACCCGGATGATGAATCAGGCGATGTCCCTTGCGCTCCACTGCATACCATCCCATAGCATAAGGGCTTCCGATGTCTTTGACAGGTCGGTGCATCTCTGCTATTCCTTCTGCGGAAAGTACGGAGATGTTCCCGTAGTTGCCCGAGTTGCCCTGCGCCATGAGATAATGCGCCAAGTCTTCCGCTGTGGAAAAAAGAAATGCTCCGGGTACAAGATACCTGTAGTACGACTGTTCGGCAGGAACGGCAAAGCCCATTATCATGCTGTAGCCTTCTGCCAATCCTGCCTTTTGCGCGGCTTTTTTGGAGAAGAAAGTTCGCTCCATTTTCAGCGGCTCAAGGATATTTGTCCGAACATAGTCCTCGTAGGATTGCCCCGATACTTTTTCGACAATCAGCCCCAAGATGCTGAAATTCAGATTGAAGTATTGAAATTTTACTCCCGGAGGATATGTCGGCTGCAAATTTCGCAAAGCCCGGACAGCCGTTTCCATATCAGCATCCTGAGACAAATTTTCTTTCAGTCCCCCTTCCAGCCCTCCGGTCTGATTCAGCAGATGCCGCACAGTTATTTGAGCAGAAGCATTTTTGTCTCCCACTTCAAACCAGGGAAGATAAGTTTGCACAGGCGAGTCAATAACAATCTTGCCTTTTTCCGCCAACTGCATCATTGCCAGCGCAGTAAAAGATTTGCTCAATGATCCGATGAAAAAGGGCGTCTGCGGCGTCACTTTGCGGTTTTTGCCTGCTATTCCGAACCCGCGTATATGCAGGATTGTCTTGTTATGGGTGATTGCCAATGCCAGTCCCGGAATATTGTTTGCCCGCATCTGTGCTCTGACAAATGAGTCAATTGCGGCAATATCCGCACGCGGCTCACTGTCCGAGGCACGGGCTGTATTTTCCATAGCGGTCAGCCCTATCAATATCAATATAAAAATGGTGAATGCGATTCGCATAATTTTCAACCGAATAGAAAGACTCCTTGCAAAATTCTCATACTCAGACGATCCGTAAAACGATTTTGCAAATCGCTTATTCTGCGCTCCCTTACAGCGAAGTCAAAACAATTTAGAAAATTGTTATACTTCGCTCAGGCGGCATTTGCCTTTCGCCCGATAAAACCGGAAATTGCATTCAGCGTGTTAAAATTCTTCAAATCAAGGTCTTCATTTTCCACCTTGATCTGAAATTCTTTTTCTATAAACAGAACCAACTGCATTGCAAAGAGCGAGTTGACTAAGCGCGAGGCAAAAATGTCTTCATCGTCCTGCAATTCATGGTTTCGGATATAACGAGCGAGAAATGTTCTGATTTTACCCTTAGTGTCATTTGTTGTCATAAAAACACCTGCTTTTTCAGATTGCTTTTTTATATTTGCCATGAATGAACACAAATTTCTGCACAAATGGAACACGAATTTTTTTCATGCCGATATAATAAACACGAAACTTATTCTTGACTCAATTACCTCTTACCTCTTACCTCTGACCTCAATAACGATAAAACCCCTGTCCGCTTTTGCGTCCGTGCAGTCCCGCATCCACCATTTTCTTGAGCAGAGGGCAAGGTCTGTATTTGCTGTCATTAAAGCTTTCGTACAAGACTTCAAGAGAATACAATATGGTATCCAACCCGATCAGGTCTGCGGTTTCCAATGGACCCATCGGGTGTCCGAAACAGGATTTGAAAATGCGGTCAACATCTTCCGCCGAAGCCACCTGATCCTGAACTAAAAAAATCGCTTCATTTACCGTCAGCATCAGCACACGGTTGGAGACAAATCCCGGCGAGTCATTCACAAGAATACAGTCTTTTCCCATCTGCGCCAGAAATTTTTTCGCAATGTCTATGGTCTCCTCTGAAGTATGCCAGCCCCGAATGACTTCAACGGTTTTCTTCATGGGAACCGGATTCATAAAGTGCATTCCGATGACTTTTGCGGGCCGCCGGGTTGCCGATCCGATGCGAGTAATCGAAATTGCAGAAGTATTTGCCGCAAACACGCAGCGTTCGGGACAAACCTTATCTATCTGCGAGTAAACTTCTTTTTTCACCTCCCATTTCTCAACGACATTTTCGACCACAAAATCGGCTTTTTCAAGCAGACGGTAATCAGTCGTAAAAACAATGCGTTCCAGCACAGCATTCGGCTCTTCTGCTTTAACATCTTTTTTAAACAGACTCTGAAAACGAAGGTTCTGCATGATTTCAGATTTAGTACGCTCCAGAATATCTTCCGAGACATCAATTAAAATCACCTGATGTCCGGTCTGAGCCAGATTCTGCGCCACGCCGCTCCCCATCACGCCTGCGCCGACAACGCCGACAGTTTGAATCGCCATATCATTTCTCCTTTTTTTACCACGAATGAACACGAATGACTGCACAAATAAACACAAAAAAAATGACTTCATAAAAAAAATTCGTGAGGCATTTGTGAAAAATTTGTGTTCATTCGTGGCGAAAAAACCGCCCGTTTCTTAAAAATCCTTATTTTTTGCCACGAACAGACACGAATTTCTCACGAACAGATCACGGATTTTTTTATAAAGTCATTCTTCGTGTTTAATTCGTGCAGTCATTTGTGTTCATTCGTGGCAAAATAACGCGACACTTTTTTAAAACTCCTTTACTACCCGAAAACCGAAAAAATCTTTTCGCTCATATTTGAAATAGTTCGTGGGACGGTTCGTTGAGCGGCATTGTCTGTCAAAGCTGTACCAGCTCCCGCCCCGAAACACCCGGAAGTCTCCGAAAGGATGTCCCTCCGGATCACTCAGGGGACTTACAGCATAATATTTTCCGCCGTACCAGTCCTGACACCATTCCCACACATTTCCGTGTATATCGTAAAGCCCCCACGCATTCGGTTTGAGAAGCCCCACCGGATGCGTTTCTCCGTCGGAATTTTTTTCATACCAACCGTATTCGGGGAGCAAATCAGGATTGTCTCCAAAATAATACGCGGTATCCGCGCCTGCCCGCGCCGCATATTCCCATTCCGCTTCAGTCGGAAGACGGTATCGCTTTGTCCGTTCTTTTTTGTTCAAGTTCTGAATAAAGGTTTGGACATCATCCCATGAGACATTCTCAACCGGCCGGGGTTCTTCCTTCATTTTGAATGCCGAGGGATTGTCTCCCATCAGTCTCACCCATTGCGCCTGCGTGACCTCATATTTTCCAATATAAAACGGCTTAGTTATGGTAACTTTGTGTTTCGGCGATTCATCTTCCTTAATGTTAACATTCTTGGGGTCTGCATCCGATCCCATCATGAATGAACCTTCCGGAATCAAGACAAATTCCATTCCGATGCTGTTTGTCATTGATTTAACATCTTCAGCCCATGAGACATTCACGCTGACAGCAAAGATAAAAACACTGACAAGTATAACTACTTTGTCTTTTAATAGCATTGAATACGCCCCCTGTAAAAAAAAAATTATCTGCTTCCCTCATCTTCTGTTTCCGAATCATCCGCTTTTGAGCGGTTGATACTCGTCGGCGGACTCGGCTGCCAGTCATCAAAAAAAGCGGAAACTCCGTCCCTGCCGGAAATCACAAAACGACTTATTTTTTCTTCGGTTCTTTGAGAACACGGGACTTTCATCCATTGGGCGGCATTGAGAAAATTTCCCGACAAAACCGTCAGACCGCTGCTGACATCTGTACTCGGCGCATCAATCGTGATGGTGCCGTCAATGCCCAGCTTTGACGACGCAGAGACCTTACTATATTCCGACTGAATAAACTGATCCGCCGCAATATGGATATTTCCGCCGTTTCCGCCGTAGGCGTCGGCAACCACGCTGCTACGATTCAGGATAAAGAATGCCGGATCGCTCACATCAATGTCTCCGCCGTTGCCGTCTCCGCCCCTGACGCTGGTGGCAATGCCGCCCTTGTGTAAATACAGAAAATTGTCTGCTCTTATCGCTATGTCTCCGCCGCCTGCATTTTTAGCTTCGGTGAGCAGCGCGCTGCTGTCGGAAAGCGTCATATCTCTTGCTGTCAGTGCAATTTTTCCGGCATCTCCCGCATAAAAATCCGTATTTGCCGAAGCAGAGTAAATTCCGCTGACAGAGAATCTTTCATCAGCGCGGGGCAGTATTACTTCCTGAAATTGCAACTGACTCGATAAAGGCGGCTTTTTTTCAATTTCCGAACTGTCGCCCGATATATACACCGATTTATCTACGCCAATATCAATGCTGCCTGCGCTGCCGCCGCCCAATGTGCTGGTATTGATGAAAGCGCCGTCAGTGAGAGATAAGCTGTCCGCGTTCAGAGAGATATTTCCGGCGTTTCCCGAATCGGCTGATGTTCCCTGAGAAAGCGCATAAATTCCGGATCCGAACCCGTATTCATTCCTTCCGTGGGGATTAACCCCCGTGAGTTCAACCGAACCGGATACCTGTATCGTTACAGAAGCGCCGTTTCCGGGTCCCAGTGTGCTTGCACTGACGCCGCCGCCGTCTTTAAAGAACAAATCTTTTGTCTCAATGAAAATGTCTCCGGCATCACCGGCATCGGCGTTTTGCCCGTTGGTTCGGGAGACAATTCCGTTTGCATAGCCCATATTGCTGTTGCCTGAAAAACGAAGCGATTCTGAGGCGCGAACAAAAATATCTCCTCCTTTTCCGCTCCCGAATGTCTCACTCCCTATCCATGCGCCGTCATTAAAAGATAATCGCTCGGTTTCAATCGAAATGGTTCCACCGTTCCCTGCATTGCTTCCTTCATTGTAGGAAGCCGTGCCGATACTGCATCCGAGTCCGTATCTGTCTTCATTTTCCGAAAGACTCAGCGATTCGGCAGCGCGAAGCGTGACATCTCCGCCTCTCCCCCCGCCGAATGTGGAACTGCTGATCCATGCGCTTTGCTTCAATGAGATATTCGGCGACTCAATCAGAATATTTCCGGCGTCACCGCCATCTGCGCCTTCATACTCGGAGCGGGCGACAATACGGCTTGCGTTTCCATAGCTGTCACTCCCTGAAAGCGTGAGAGATTCAGCCGCGGTCAGCGTCAAATTTCCGCCTTTGCCGCTCCCCCTTGTTTCGGCGGCGACCAGCGCGCCGCCGCTTAAAGATAACTCACGGGCGGCGATGACAATATCTCCGCCGTTTCCTGCATTTCCGTCGTTGCTCTCGGAACGGGCAGTGACGCCGGTACCCAAACCGTATTCGTTCTCGCCCTGCGGATTCACGCCGCTGAAATCGGCTTTGCCTGAAGCCCGGACCGTGATGGAGCCGCCGTTTCCTGCCCCTGTCGTATTCACACTGACGCCGGCGCCGTCTTTCATGCAGATATTTCCGGTTTCAATCAGAATATCTCCTGCATCTCCGGCGAATGACTCCCTGCTGTTGGTCCGGGAGACAATTCCGCTTGCATAACCCAGATTGCTGTTCCCTGAAAAGCCAATGGATTCTGAGGCATGTATCTCCATGTCCCCGCCTTTTCCGCCGCCGAAAGATTCTGCGCCGATCCATGCGCCGTCAGTAAAAGACAATTGCTTAGTTTCAATGAGAATGTCTCCGGCGTTTCCGGCATCGGCTTTTTCGCTGTAACTGGCGGAGCCGATAGAACATCCCAGTCCGTCTGTATTATTTCCTGAAAAATTGACAGATTCCGAAGCCCGCACGGCAATGTCTCCGCCCCTGCCTGTTCCGAATGTCGAGCCGCTGATCCATGCCCCGTCTTTCAGAAGCAAATTTTTTGTTTCAATCAAAATTCTCCCCGCGTCTCCGCTGTCTGCGCCTTCATACTCGGAACGGGCCGTGATACAGCTTGGAGCGCCCGCTTCATCCGCGCCTGAGAGCGTTACCGATTCTTTCGCACGGATCATGATGTCGCCGCCGTTTCCCTGCCCCCGGGAAGACGCGGAAAGAGAAGCGCCTTGGGTTAAAGAAACCGTGTCAGCCTGAATATCGCTGATGCCGCCGTTTTCGGCACCGCTTGTTTCAGTTTTGATGCTGCTATCAGACATCAGAAACGCGCCGCTACGAATAAAGATACTTCCCCGCCCTTTGACCTCTGCAAGCGAGCGGTCCGAAATCGTGATGTTTCCCATTTTTTCGCATGAGACATCCAAGGCAGACGCTGAAGGAATCACTTCTCCGGCAGATGCAGCGCTGACCATGTTCATCCGCCCTTCAGGCACAATCAGACTTTCATTCTTTATCTCAATATCTCCGCCGATAACAGAAAATGTCTTACCTTCTGAAAATAGAAGTTCATCCCCTGTTTCCTCCTGCCCTCCGCGCTTTCCTTCAAAAGAAATGGGTGAGATGCCTCTGTCTTCTTTCGGGAGAAAACCGAATGCGCTCGGTTCGGCGGCTGACAGCACATCACTTTCATGAGACATCGCATTCAATCGCTCATTTTCTCCCAAACGCAGATAATCTGCTGTTGTCATGTGAAAAGACCCGCTCAAATCCAGCAATACGTTCGGCCCGAACATGATTCCCGACGAATTCATCAGATACAGGTTCGCATCGGGAATGGCGGAACTGAGTTTGCCGTCAATCCATGAGGCATTTCCGCCCGTGACTCGTGCGATAATGTTCTGAACCGAAGCGGGACCGTTGAATGTCGCGCTCTCATCCGAATGAATATTGAACTGACGGAAACTGTGAAAAAGATTCGCTCCCGTCTGCTGTCCGTATTCTGCTTTGATGTTATAGTCCGGTCCCTGCAAGTTCAATTCTCCGGCTGTTCCGAGCGTTCCGTCAAGCGCAATGCCGCGCGGATGCGTTCCGTCTGCATGAGCGGAAAAAACAAAGCATATCAGCAAGAAAAGAGTGACAACAGCTTTCATCAGTTGACTTCCATTTTCTCTATTTCTTTGAGCAGCATGGCTTCTGCCTCAGCTTCCGAAATATCTTCCAGTTCGGATTTAAGCTCTTCTGTCTCCTGCCTTATCTCATTAGACGCCGCGTCTGATGAAAACAAAGCAGAAAGCACATCGCTCATGAGATAATCCGCCATGACTTCCACCATCGGATAGTCAAAGACCAGCGTTGAACGAAGCGCATGACCCAGATCAGCTTCAAGGCGGTTCTTCAAATCCACTGCCATGAGCGAATCTATTCCCAAATCAAACAGACGCTGGCGCAATCCGATCCGTTCGGGACTGCTCAAATCCAGCACTTTCGCCGCTAATGAGCGGATATGAGCAATGAGCAGATCACGGCGTTCATTTATTTCTGCGGCTTCCAACTGTCTGAGCAGTTGGGCTTTCTGAACAGTTTCCTGAGTTTCATGCGGCATGAATGCTTCAAAGAACGGAAGCTTTACTCCCTTGAAGAAATGCTGCATGAACTTCGGCCAGTTAAGCGGAATCACGCCGATCTGGGCAGTGTTCTGTTTTTCCGGAGTGCAAAAATGAAATTTTTGCAGAAGTTCTCCCAATATCTGCAAGCCTTGTTCCGGCAGAATGCTTGTCAATCCTTGCTCTGCGATGCGCTGCCGGTCCCGCTTTGTCAGTGTTGCCGCCATTCCGGCTTCAGCCCAAGGTCCCCAATTGATGCTGAGACCCGGCAGCCCCATTGCCCGGCGGTAATGGGCAAGCGCGTCCATGAAGGCATTGGCAGCCGCGTAATTGCCCTGTGCTGCCGCGCCGAAAAGTGAAGTCATTGAGGAAAAACAGACAAAGAAATCCAAAGGCATGTCTCGCGTCAGCGTATGCAGATGCCATGCCCCCTCGGCTTTCGGAGCAATCACTCTTTGAAATCGCTCATAAGTCTGCTGTCTCAGCATTCCGTCATCCAGAATACCGGCGGCGTGAACAATGCCCTTTAGCAGCGGCATCGCGGCTTTTATCTCTTCAAGCATTCCGGCAACATCTTCACGCAGAGAGACATCGGCTTTTACTACCAGCACCTTTGTTCCGGAAGCTTCCAATTGACTCACAGCCGCCTGCGCCTCGGGTGTTGACGCGCCGCTCCTGCCGCTCAGAATAATGTGCCGTGCGCCCTTTTCCGCCATCCATTGAGCAATTCTAAGTCCGAGTCCGCCGAGTCCGCCGGTAATCAGATAGGAGGCATTTTCATCAAACTGCAAAGGGTCATTTGTCTCTTGCGGTACGGCTCTGGCAAGTCTTGCGACATAGCGAATGCCCTGACGCAGCATCACCTGATTCTCTTGATCGGAAATCTGCAATTCCTCAAATAATGCCTGAGCATTCTGCTCCGGCGATTCGGAGGGATCCAAATCTGCACATACACAATGAAATTCAGGATGTTCGAGAGAAATGACTCGTCCCAGCCCCCACAAGGGCGTCTGACGGAGACCTCCGAAGTTTACCATTTTTGCAACAGCGCCGCGAGTTATGAGCCACAGACGGGGAGCTTCAGACCATCCCGCAGCAATCATTGACTGAAGCAGGTGAAGGGAAGATTGAACGCTGGGTTCGAGGTTCGGGGTTCGGGGTTCGGGTGATTGAATATCTTCAATAGCCGCGAGATAAACAATGCCTCGCAAATCTCCTCTAATCTCCGCAAACAGGCGAGTAAATGCTTCGCTGTCTTTCGAGTCTATCGTGTCGGAAAACACGAGCAGACAATGTTCGCCCTGTTCTTCGAGATATTCGGCGAGCTTTTCGCCGATGCCGCATCTGTCGCTGAAGATGAGCCATTTGCCCTGCCCCCTGTCACCTGTTGCCTGTTGCCTGTTCCCTGCCTCCACCCATTTGACTTCATAGAGCCAGTCGCTGAAATTTTTTCTCAGTCCCCGTAAAACGGCTTCTCTGCCTGCTTTTCTTCCTTCAAGCCCCATAATTTCCGCTATGACCTGCCCGCTCGGATCAAAGAGTTGAATGTCTCCGCTCAGACGGTTTTCTTCAGAAATTTCCTGCACGCGAGAGTATGCCCACAGTTCGGAACTTTCAGGGCGGCGATAAAATCTGAATTCTTTAATATGAAAAGGAATATATGTTTCATCTTCTTCGGCATTCGTTGCAGTCACCAACAGCCCGAAACAGGAGTCAATCAAGCCCGGATGAAGCTGGTATCCTTCCGCTCCTTTCAATATCTCAGGCGATTTCATCCGGCAAACAGCTTCATTGTCGCCCTTTCGTATGGCATGAATCCAATGATAGCTGGGTCCCAGCACTATCCCGCGCCGCGCCTGCATGTCATAGACTTCCGAGGCAATCATTTCTTTTCGGCATCGCTCCCGAACATCTTGTATGCTGAATGCTGAATCTGTAAGTTTTACAGCATGTTCGGTGCTGATTTTCCCTGTGACATGAACCGTGTATGCCTCATTTTTATCTGCTGATTCCGAGTCAAAACTGATAAGTTTGAAATCGGCTTTTTCATCATTTTCCGGGGTCATAAGCAACTGCACTGTGCGCGAGTCGTTTTCGGGAATCGCCAATACTTGCAGAAAAATCACATCCTCCAAAGTGCAGGCTTCGGCTCCGAATGTCAGTCCCGCCGCGCCCAAAAGCAGCGAGAGATGAGATGCGGCGGATACCACCACTTCATTGAAAATTCGGTGGTCATTCAGAAAAGGCAGAGCTTCCGTGCTGAATCGAGATTCAAACAGCGTCTCTTTGAGCAAAGGAGATGAAATCTTCTTATCCAGCAAAGGATGAATCCGGGAAAAAAGCCGATTCTCGGAAGAGGTTTCACGCGCGGCTTCCATGTTTATCCAATATCGCTCACGCTGAAAAGGATAATTCGGGAGCAACACCCGGCGGCAAGAGTAATTCCGGTAAAACCTCGACCAGTCCACATCTACGCCGTTTGTATAGAGTTCAGCGAGACTTTGAAGCAGTTGCTGCCAATCCGGACGGTTCGGGCGCAGGCTTGGAACCCAGATACCGACTTCTTTCGGGAGACAATTTCTGCCCATTCCCAGCAATACCGGCTTGGGACCCGCCTCCAAAAATATCTCATACCCCTGCTCATGAAGTGTAGTCATGCTATCCGCAAAGCGCACCGGCTGTCGCACATGTCTCACCCAATACTCAGGCGAGGCGATTTCATCTCCCGCGATTTTTCCCGTGACATTGGAAACAATGTCTCTCTGCGGAGACGAATAGCTCACCTCCCGGCAGACCCGCTCGAAATCCGCCAGCATCGGCTCCATCAAGGGCGAGTGAAAGGCATGAGAGACTTTCAACGCGGTGGTTTTGATGCCTTCAGCCTGCAATGTCTCACATACGGCTTTGACTGCATCGCTTTTCCCGGAAATGACGATATTCTTGGTACCGTTAATCGCTGCAATAGAAAGCGCATCAGCGTAAGGCAAAATCACGGCTGCGGCTTTTGT
Source organism: Desulfatirhabdium butyrativorans (assembly GCA_022736535.1). Lineage (GTDB taxonomy): Bacteria > Desulfobacterota > Desulfobacteria > Desulfobacterales > JAIFKL01 > JAIFKL01. The sequence goes on from DZCT01000042.1 coordinate 17,400, forward strand.
CTCATCTGTCATCAGGGCTGCCATTTCTCCGCCGGAAGGCAATGCCTGCATCAACCTCGCCCTCGCTGAAATCAGCTTCAAGCCGTCTTGCAAAGAAAAAACACCTGCCGCATGAGCCGCGACATATTCCCCCACGCTGTGTCCCATCATCACGGAAGGCGTAATCCCCCAAGATTTCCACAAGCTATAAAGCGCGTATTCTATGGAAAACAGAGCAGGCTGCGTATATCTCGTCTGGCTCAGAAGCGATTCATCCGCGTCCTCGCCATAAAGCAAGTCAATTAAAGACTTGTCCATATAGGAACGCAATATCTCATCGCATTTATCCAATGCCTCTTTGAATACCGGCTGAGTATCATAAAGCATGCGCCCCATTCCCACGTACTGAGACCCTTGCCCGGTAAATAGAAAAGCGATGCGGGGTTCGGGGTTCGGGGTTCGAGGTTCGGGGTACTGACTTTTGTATTTTACAAGTCCCTCTTTTATCTCTTCTTCGGATTTGCCGACCATAGCCATACGATATTCAAAATGGTCGCGTCCGACAGCGGCGGTATAGCAAATATCGGCTATATTGTATGAAGTTTCAGAAAGAT
>DZCT01000455.1 GCA_022736535.1 Desulfatirhabdium butyrativorans
ACTGGTATATTTTTAAAGGGAAACCCGAAAATCCCCATGATGAGGCTATTCCCCCCGCGCCGCTGTGGCGGCAGTTCTCATCCAAGACAGACAAAAGCGGCAAACACGGGAAAGATAAGACAGACGAGCCGCTTTCTTGGGACGAGCTTCGCGGGAAAAATTTCAAAGCTGATGAAGAGATGATCCGCATGGTCAATGCAGCGCTTTATCTGCGCCGTCCCCTGCTCGTCACCGGAAAACCCGGAACCGGCAAATCTTCTCTGGCGTACTCGGTCGCGCACGAACTGAAACTCGGCAAAGTTCTGTACTGGCCCATCACCACGCGTTCCACGCTTCAGGAAGGGCTTTACCGCTATGATGCAGTGGGCAGACTTCAGGATTTGCAGATACTCCGTCTGGAACAACCCGAAGGGAAAATCGAGCCGCCGGACATGGGGCAGTACATCCGCCTCGGTCCTCTCGGAACCGCATTTCTTCCCCGGAAACGCCCCCGCGTCCTGCTGATTGACGAGATTGACAAAAGCGACATTGACTTGCCCAATGATCTGCTCAATATTTTTGAAGAAGGCAGATTTGAAATTCCAGAACTTTCCCGGCTTCCTGAAAAAGATAGGGAGGTCAAGGTCTTTGCCCATGACTCTTCGGAAAAAGCACCGGTGTCCCGCGGGCGTGTGGTCTGCGATGAGTTCCCTTTGGTGATTCTTACCAGCAATGCGGAGCGGGAGCTTCCCGCACCCTTTCTGCGGCGCTGCCTCCGGCTTGATGTCAAGAAACCGGGGAAGAAAAAATTAGAAGAGATTGTCAATGTGTATTTTAAAGATGAGAAAATCGCCGCAACAGAACGAGACAAACTGATTTTCAACTTCATTGAGATGCGTGAAAAAGGCGACTTGGCGACAGATCAACTGCTCAACGCCATCTATCTGACCACAAGAGACATTGATCTTTCATCAGATATCAAGATCGAAAAAAAAGTCTCGTCTCATAAAGAAGAAGACCTTTCATCGGATATTGTCAAGCTCAGAGATGCCATATTCCAGTATCTTTCGGCAAAGAGGACAATAGGTTCCTGAATCATTTTCGGGATGCTGCGCTTTGTCTGTTGAGCCGCTTTTGTTTTTTTGCCACAGACACACACAGACATACACAGACAGGTACTTGAAAGCCGAATACGGCAGATATGAAAAAATATGCCGTGAAAAATCAAAAGCGGATTATTATATTTTCTTTTACGGGGCAATTCTTATGAAAATACAACAAATCGTCATAAATAGTTTTCTGGGTATTGAAAAGTTGGCGTTGGAATTCAGGCATCCCGGCGGAAAACCGTTAGACATGGTTGTGTTGGCGGGTCCCAACGGCTGCGGAAAAACGAGTGTGCTTGAAGCCTGTATTTTAGCGATGGGACGTTCTGAATTGCTTCCGAATTTCAGAGAAAAGTCGCACTATACCCGTAAGGGGACGGAACAATTTTCTATTTCTGCCGCATTTGTTATGAATGACGGCAGAAAAGGGGAAGCAAAAATAACACCGGATAAGGAAATGATTGAAAAATTCAACATACCGGCGAAATATTTCAGTTCATGGCGTTATCCCAAGCTCATCGGCAGCGTCCCTGTGTCTATCGGAAATAAAAGCAAAAAACCGGCAGATACCGAAGATAACAGACTTTACCTGATAAAGCAGCATCTTATTAATCTGACCGCGAGCAAGGCATTTGAAGACGATCAGACGCTTGTTTCTGAAGAAAAAAAAGCATATAAGACGATAAACACTTTATGGAAGTATTTCTATCCGAGCAGAAACGAGCAGTTTGTCGCCAAACGCGTCAGCGGAGACACATCAGCCGGTTTTGATATTTTCCTTGAGGGCAGAGCGTCAAAACCTGTGCCTATAGACTCTCTGAGTTCGGGCGAAATAGAGGTTTTCACACTCATCGGACAGAAAATAATCCACCCGATTTCAGACGGCATTGTCTTCATTGACGAACCCGAACTCCATCTTCATTCATCCTGGCATCGGGTGATTCTGAGAGTTCTGAGAAAGATATTTTCCGGCAATCAGATTATATGCGCCACTCATTCACAGGAAATTATAGATTCCGCAGCGAGCTATGAACGCTTTACCTTGCTGCCGGGTCAAAATGAGGCAGAGCCTCATATTCAGTCAGTTACGAGGCAGAGCCTCGTAACGAGTGTGGAGGGTGTAACACCTGACCACGAGAAGAGGACAACGTGATTTCAGAACTGATTGACATTCTGGAGGGCATCGGCATAGACTTCAGCGCTGAGGAAATCGCTGATGTGCTGTGGCTTGCGCGGTACATGGACGAGCCGGAGACAGAAGAAAAGCCGGAACCTAAGCCGAAAGTTTCTGAGCCTTCTGTTTCAAAACAGGATGTTGAAGCTGATCACCGCCCTAAAGAAACAGATGACCATAAAGCTGAAGATGTGCCTTCCGACAGAGCCGGTCTCTGTTCTTCATCCGAAATCGGAACAGGCGGTTTGTCCATCCGCATTCCTGCTGGCGAGGCGCTGCCTGGCAAATTGGACATCGGGCGTTCCCTTCGTCCTCTCATGCGGAGAATGCCATCTCGCACCCGGATGATTCTGGATGAGGAAGCCACAGTGCGGCGGATTGCGGATCAGGACAATTGGATGCCGGTCATGCGCCCTGAGCCTTCCCGGTGGTTGGATATTGTGCTGCTTGTTGACGAATCTCCTTCAATGGTCTTGTGGCAGAAGACCGTTGCCGAGTTGAAAGAACTTCTTGAAAGACAGGGCGCGTTCCGCAATGTTCAGGTCTGGGGTTTCAGCTTTGACAAAAACAGCGGAGAACGCCGTATTCATGCCGGAACCGGTTTCCATGCGTCTCAGAATACGCCGCGGGACCCCGAAGAACTCACAGACCCGTCCGGGCGGAGACTGCTCCTGATTCTCAGCGATTGCGTGTCGCCGCCCTGGCGTGACGGCAGAATCCGGGATATGCTGAAAATTTGGGAACATAACAGCCGGATTGCCATTGTTCAGATGCTTCCGCACCGGTTTTGGGAACGGAGCGGGCTGGGCAAAGCCGAGCCGGTTTATCTCCGCTCTCTGGGTCCTGATACGCCCAATTCAAAGCTTGAAATCGAACCTTCGCCCGAGTGGTTTGAGGAGGAAACGCCCGAAGGCGTCAAAATCCCTGTCATCACACTGGAATTTCGGTCATTATTGCCTTGGGCAAAATCCGTAGCGGGTTTGGGCGCACTGTGGATACCCGGATTTGTGTTTCCGGATTCCTTTGTCTCAGATGATGATGACGATGAAGAAGATGAAACGCAGTCCCCTGATGATCCGCCTTCCCCGGAAAAACTGATCCGCATCTTCCGCTCTGTTGCCTCGCCCCAAGCCCGGAAATTGGCAGGCTATTTTGCGGCTGTTCCCTCCTTTCTCACCCTGCCGATTATGCGTTTAGTTCAGAGAGTCATGTTGTCCGAATCCCGGCAGGTTCATCTGGCTGAGGTCTTTCTGAGCGGTCTGATCAAACGGCAGTCCCCTGATGATCCGGGCATAGAGCCGGACGAGATTTGCTACGATTTTGTGGAAGGGGTTCGTGATCTGTTAGTCAGCGGGATGCGTATCAGTGAAACAATAAATGTGATTTCTCTTGTTTCCAAAGAACTTTCAGCCTTCATTGACAAACATACCGGCGGGGCGCTTGATTTCAAGGCAATGCTTACGGATCCGACCATAGCCGAGCGGATTTCCCTTGAGGGAAAAGGCGGGGCTTTTGCGAGCATAGCGGCTGATGTGCTGCGGCGGCTTGGGGGGAGGTATGCGCTGTTGGCAGAAGGATTGAAGCCATATCAGCCCAAGCGATTCACCAACAGCATCGGCATGGAATTTGTATGGATACCCCCGGGGGAATTTAT
>DZCT01000456.1 GCA_022736535.1 Desulfatirhabdium butyrativorans
GCGGATTCGCCTTTGTGAATATTGAACTGCTCGAAACTGTGGAACAGATTTGCGCCGGTCTGTTTCCCGAACTCGGCTTTGATGTCGTAATCGGGACCCGGCAAATCAAGTTTTCCGGCAGCGCCGATTGTTCCGTCAAGTCTGATACCGGCAGGATGGGTATCATCGGCATAAACCGTAAAAGTCATGCTGAACAATGCGGTAATGAATAGAACAGATTTTAAAATGTTTTTCATAGGTTATCTCCTTCTTGGTTTAAGCCTGAGAAGACTCATAACACTTTAACATCATACTGTTTTATTAAAGCATCATCTGTAATGATAATCATATTTTCAGATTTTGCCTGAGCAATTAAAATCCTGTCAAAAGGGTCTTTATGAATCATAGGCAATGCGAGTACCCCAAGAGTATGAGCGACTTTGATATTCAATATATTGAAATCGTTTATATCAATCTGATTCCATATAAAGTTTTCAGGGGATTCAGGCAAAACAATCTTGCCGACTGACGATTTAATCACTATTTCCCATGTGCTGGCAGAACTTACATATATCAGATTATCGGGATCCGAAATTATTTCTGCTGCTCTGTCGGATAACCCCGGATGATTAAGTGTCCATCGGATGAATATATGCGTATCAAGAAGATATTTCATTTATAAAATTCCCTCAGCATTTCATCATCAATCGGCAGTTCAAAATCATCTGAAACGGTTATCATTCCTTTTGCGGATCCCGGCTTTCTTTTCTGATGTTTCGGATTCATCTCAGGTTCATGATGAGATTCTGTCAAAATTATAATTTCAGCCTCCTTTCCGATCATATCTTCGGAAACAGGAATATGAATAACTTCCGAATGCAGATATTTTTTTATTACAACAGCTTGCATCATAATAATTTCCTTTTTATTTAAACCATAAGTGTTTTTAAACCCCTTATGGTTTTATTTTTATTCCGGCACCAGTCATCTGAAGACGTCAGACAGGTTTCATGCGCTTCTCCTTTGATAATTCTGCTTAACCAAAACAGAAGAAGTTTATATGAAATTTAAATAGATGTCAACACCCCTCAGCGTTTTATGCGAAGAAAGAAGTTCTCGCAAAGGACTCAAAGTTCGCAAAGAGGCAGGCTGTGTCATTCTGAGCGGCGCGAAGAATCTCCTCTCCCCGGAATGAGATTCTTCGCTCCGCTCAGAATGACAGTTCATTTCGCGTTTCTCTGCGCCCTCTGCGCCCTTTGCGAGAAATATTCACCGCAGGCTTTCGACATTCACCGGCGGACTCGGCTGCAAATCATCCGGCGGCGCGGGCGCGGCGTCACGCTGTTCCGTCACAAAGCGGCTTTCGCTCTCTCCGTAGCGTTCCGAGCAGGGTTTCTGCTGCCATTTTGACGCATCGAGATAAGTTCCGGGCATGACCGTCAGACCGCTGCTGATGTCAATATCCGGAGCCTGAATTTCCACGGTTCCCTGATTGCCTCGTGCGGATGCGGCTTCCACCCTGCTGTGCGAGGATCTGATGAAATTCTCCGATTTGATGAAAACCGCTCCGCCGTCGCCTTCCTCGGCATTTGCCGTGATATTGCCCTGATTCAGAATCGCAAATTTCGATGTTGCCGAGACATCTCCGCCGTCGCTATAACCCTGCTTCACACTGCTGCTGATTCCGCTGTCATGCAGATAAAGCAGATTTCCCGCATTCACGCTGATTTTCCCGCCGCCCGCGCCTTTTGCCTCGGTGCTTAACGCACTGCCGCCCGATATTATGACCGAATCCGCATTGACACTGACCGACCCGGCAGCCCCGCCGTTTTCTGTGCGCCTGCTTCCAGATGAAACGGCTGTCCCGTTCACGATTTCAATATGACTCCCTTCCAGCGCAATATCGCCCGCGTTCCCGTCGCTGAGGCTTGAAGTGGATATTTCCGTGCGGTCCGCAAGCGAGAGATTTTGAGCGGAAATACGGATTTCGCCGCCGTTTCCCGCGTTCTCCGACGCACTGACGGTTCCCGCGTAAATGCGGGTGGACTTCCCGTTGCTGTCCGCCGCACATCTTATTGTTTCCGCACTGAGAGCGATCTGTCCGCCGGTGCCGTTGCTGTAGGTATTTGAATCTAAAGCGGTGCCTCTGAAAGAAATTTCGCCCGCTTCTATGGTCAAACTGCCCGCATCTCCGGCGCCGTCTTCACCGGAAACCGTGGCGGTCTGTATAATACTGTCAGTAAAAAAGACTGATTTTCGGGCATTCAGAGCGATTTCTCCGCCTTTGCCCTGTGCCCATGCGGTTGAATTTATGAATGATTTCTCATTGAGCAATATGTTCTCCGCTTCAATGCTCAGACTGCCGCACTCTCCCGAATATGCTGAGGAAAGATCAATGCCGGTGACAATTCCATCGCTTTTTTTTTCGGCAAAAGAGACAGCATCGCGGGCGTTCAGACTGATTTTTCCGCCTTTGCCGTTTCCGTAAGTATTTGAACTGATAAGCGCGCCCCTGTCAAAAAAAATATTGCCTGCCTCAATCTGCAAACTGCCTGCATTTCCGGCATTTTCTTCCTGCGAGACCGTCAGCACTTGAATGATGCTGTCTGAAAAAAAGACCGAATCACGGGCTTTCAGGCTGATTTCTCCGCCACTGCCCTGTCCGTAGGTCGTGGAACTGATAAATGCGCCGTCACTGAAAGCAATCGTGTCCGCTTCAATGTTCAGGCTGCCCGCGTCTCCCGAACCCGCTGCTCCGAGGTCAATCCCGGTGATAATGCCCTGACTTCTGTTTCCGGCAAAAAAGACTGAATCCTCAGCATTCAGACTGATTTCTCCGCCTTTGCCGTTTCCGTGTGTGTTGGAACTGATAACAGCCCCTTCGGCAAAAGAGATGCTGCCCGAAACAATCTCAATATTGCCCGCGTCTCCGGCATCTTCGGTCACGGCAAGGGTTTCTGTTGCAATGATAACCGACTCCTGTTCGCTGTTTGCACCGAAAGCACTCAGCGAGTCATCTGCCTGAATGAGAATATCCGCTCCCTTTTCCGTTCCCGATGTGTTGCCGGAAATCCCCGCGCCGTAAGTCAAAGATACGGTATCTGCCTGAACATCAATCTTTCCGCCTGCTTTGTCTCCCGATGTCTCAGACCGCAGGATGCTGTCTTCAAGGGCAAACTTTCCGCCTCGGATAAAAATACTCCCGCCGCTGCTGTCTAACACGGCTTTGTCGGAAATTCGGATATTTCCTTTTTCCGAACAGGTCATGTCCGGTCCCGTTCCCCTGTCTGTGACTTCTCCCGGAGAAGCGGCGCTTACGATGTTTATCCGACCGCCCGGGGCTCGGATATCTCCGGGAGATATTTTTTTGACTGCCTGTATGGGATTGCCGTTTTCATCAAGGTTAAATACGGGATTGCCGTTCTCATCAAAAACCGGGTTGTCGTTTTCATCAACCGCCTGTTGAAAGACCGGATTGCCCTCACCGTCAGTTTCCCGGACACGGTAAAATGTCCCTTTGCTGATTTCAATATCTCCGCCGACAAAGGATATGGTTTTGCCTTCTGCGACAGCAAGACCCGCAGGATTGTCTTTTGCTTCCTGTTCCGTGATTTCGCCTCTGCCTTCGAGCGAAATCCCTGAAATGCTGTCATCTAAAAAGCCGAAAGCCGCCGGCGCATCCACGGACAGCATTTCATCCGCCTGCGGCACGGCGTAAAATCTGTCATTGTCTCCGAGCCGCAGATAATCGGCAGTGCTGACATGAAACGAGCCTGTCAAATCCAAAGAAGCATTTGCGCCGAACATCACGCCCGCGGGATTTAAGAAATACAAATCCGCATTCGGAATGGTCGAAGCGAGTTTCCCGTCAATCCATGAGGCGTTTCCGCCCGTGACGCGGGAGATGATGTT
>DZCT01000457.1 GCA_022736535.1 Desulfatirhabdium butyrativorans
CTTTGCGTTCAGAATGACATCTTTTCTTTGCGGTCTTGGCGTCTTTGCGAGAAATTAACTGCACAATCCTTATCCGTTCAGGAAGAATCATGAGACAGAAACTGAAACAAAAGACCGGCACGATTTCTTTGATCATGATTGCCGCTTCGATAATGATCGCAAGCGGGTTCAGCGTCTATGACTATGTTCGTGAGAAAAACAGGCTGAATCAGGATTTCAACGAAATTATCAGTCCCATCCCGGAGCGTCTGTCCGGCAGTCTGCAAACACCGCTCTGGTTTATGAATGAAGATCAGATATGGCAGCTCATTGAATCCGAAATGCAAAACAAAAAAATACATGCCGTTGTTGTCAAAGAAGCTGATAACAACAAAGTGATTCTTTCCGGAGAGCGGGATAAGGACTGGAAGCTCATTAAAGGCGGCGGAAACATTTCCGGCGTTCTGGTCCTTAAAAGCGAGCAAATTGTTTATGAAGAAAAAACAGTCGGTTTTGTTGATATTTATTTCACCACCCGTTTCATGGAAGAATCGCTGAAATCACTGCTGATTTTCATTGCCGTCAAAGTGCTGGCAATGTGTGTCTGTCTTGTCTTTATCCTTCTGTTTATTGTAAATTTTTTTATTGTAAATCCCATATCTCAGGTGATTGAAGGATTGGCAGCGGTGAGAAGCGAAGTGGCTTATGCTTCGGATGAGGTTTCCGCTGCCGGTACGGAACTGACAGAGCGATCTTCAAAGCAGGCTTCAGCCATTGAAGAGACTTCCGCATCTTTGGAGCAGATGGATTCCATGACAAAGCAGAATGCACAGAATCTGATATATGCCAACAGCCTGATGATTGAAACGTCTCAGATTGTCAGAGACGCGGCGGATTCCATGAACAGGCTGACACGTTCCATAGACAGTATTTCAAAAACAAGCGAACAGACTCGCAAAGTCATAAAGACCATAGAAGAAATCGCCTTTCAGACCAATCTGCTGGCGTTAAACGCCGCGGTGGAAGCCGCCCGTGCCGGCGGAGCCGGGGCAGGTTTTGCCGTTGTCGCGGAGGAAATCAGAAATCTTGCCATGCGTTCAAGCGAAGCAGCCCGAAATACCGCAGCCATGATAGAAGCCTCTGTTCAGGAAACCCGAAACGGAATTGATCTGGTTTATCAGACAAACGAAGCGTTTGCAAATTTATCCGAAGGCGCGAGAAAGGTCGGAGAACTGCTCGGCGAAGTCGCGGTGTCTTCTCAGGAACAGGCTGACGGCATCGGACAGGTTGCCAAAGCCATGTCCCAAATTGACAGGGTGACGCAGGAAAATACCGCCAGTGTGGGCAGAACGACTTCTGTTATTGATGAAATGAAGAACCAGACAGACCTGATGAGGGAGTTTATCAGTGAATTGATAGCAATCGCCGGCAGCAGAAAGTCGTTAAGAACCCGATGATGGCTGGTAACGCAGATTGGCAGCGGTGTGGAAGCAGGTGATTCGGACGTGTCATTCTGAGCGCAGCGAAGAATCTAAGCCCATTTTATACCAATCTTATTATCATTTTATTAAAAGGGGCGGTCGGCCCGCTTCGCTTGAAATGACAGATAATCGCTTGAAATGACAAATCGTTGCGGTTCACGGTAGGGCGGCCCCAGGCTAAGAATAGATGTCCCCGCCTGCCGTTGCCATTGTAACGCACAGTAAAAATAAAGGGAAAGAAAAAGTGTCCGACAACAACAGGTCAGCCCTTGCAGAATGGGTGATGGAAAGCGCATTGAAATCCGGCGCAGATCAGGCGGCAGTATCCGTATCCGAACACCGGAGCATCAGCATAGAATTTCGTGAAAAAAAAATCGAGCAACTGACAGAATCCCTGCAAAGTTCCTTGTCGTTGGAAATATATGCAGATCAGCGATATTCAAGTCATTCAACCAATGATCTGAGAAAAGAATTTCTCTCAGGATTCATTGAAAAAGCAGTGGGAATGACCGCATATCTGGCTCAGGATGAATACCGCTCCCTGCCGGATCCGAAATACTACCCGAAAAATCCGCCTTCCGTAAACGGCGGAACAGGCGATTTCTATACGGATTTCAGGCTTTGCGACAATCATTACGACCGCATTCCCGCGTCCCGGAAAATACAGACTGCCGCAGAAATCGAGGAAGCTGCACGCGCCCAAGACAGCGACCGGATCATTTCTGTCACTTCATGGTACTCGGAGTCATATTCGGAGAGCGTCAGGATTCACAGCAACGGTTTTTCGGGACAAGCACGGGGAACGGGATTTTCTGCGGGCGCGGAAGTCACCGTGAGAGATGAAGTATCCGGCGGACGCCCGGAAGAAGCTTTCGGCGCAGGCAGCCGGTTCCGCAATGATCTTCCCGACACTCAGACGCTGGGCAGAAAAGCACGGGAACGGGCTTTGCGTAAAATCGGTCAGAAAAAAATTGTCTCCGGCAAATATGATATGATTGTGGAAAACCGAGTCGGCTCGAGAATGATTTCCACCTTGCTGGGCCCCATGAGCGGCGGCGCGTTGCAGCAGAAAAGTTCTTTCCTTGAAGGAATGGCAGGGAAAAAAATCGCCTCCGAAAAACTCACGGTCATTGACGAGCCTTTTATCGAAAAGGGTTTCGGTACCCGTTTTTTTGACGGCGAAGGGCTGAAATCCGAGAAAAGAGTCATGATTGAAAAAGGCGTGCTGAAGCATTACTACATTGACACCTACTACGGGAAAAAACTCGGCATGGAACCGACTTCCGGTTCCGCGTCAAATACAATTTTTGACTGCGGTACGAACTCGCCTGAGACAATGATCGGAAACCTGAAAAAAGGCATTTGGGTTACGGGTTTTATCGGCGGAAATTCCAATCCTACGACCGGCGATTTTTCCTTCGGCATTGCGGGGCTTCTTGTTGAAAACGGCGAGATCGTCAGACCTGTCAACGAGATGAATATATCGGGAAATGCAAAGGAATTATGGCATTCTCTTGCGGAAACGGGCAATGATCCCTATCCCTATTCCGGGCTGCGGATACCGAGCATGATGTTTGAGCGCGTCAGCTTCAGCGGGATATAATACCAAATCTCTATTGAAAGTACACTCTTGCAGACCGCAGAAAAAACGCTGTAAAAAAATATTTCCCACAGAGTTCACAGAGAAGAAAAGCCCACGGAGATCACAGAGATTTTAAAATAATTCTCTGTGATCTCTGCGGTTTTTTTCTGCTCTGTGCGCTCTGTGGGAAAAAAACTGCGAGAAAAACGCTGTAAAAAAATATTTCCCACAGAGTTCACAGAGAAGAAAAGCCCACGGAGATCACAGAGATTTTAAAATAATTCTCTGTGATCTCTGCGGTTTTTTTCTGCTCTGTGCGCTCTGTGGGAAAAAAACTGCGAGAAACTGTAAGAAACATTTCCCCCAATCACGGAAAACAGTTGCAAATGGAAACTTTTGAAATCGAAGTCAAATTTTATGTGACAGACCTGTCCGCTCTGCGTGAGCGAATCCTTGCCGCGGGCGGAATCAGCACGGGGCGTATTTTTGAAAACAATGTCCGATTTGAAGATGCAAATGAGAGTCTGATTCAAAAAAAATCCCTGCTGCGGCTACGAAAAGACCGGAGCGCAAAACTCACCTTCAAATTCACTCCGCCTGCCGAGGACAATCAGTTCAAGATACGCAAAGAACTGGAGGTCGAAGTCAGCGACTTTTCCACCATGTATCACATATTGGAATTTCTGGGTTTCCATAAGATACAGATTTATGAAAAATGGCGGGAATCTTTTGAGATAAACAAAACGCATCTCTGCATAGACGAAATGCCTTACGGGAATTTTCTGGAAATCGAGGGCGAAAAGAAAAATATCAGAGCGTTGGCGCATCAGCTCGGTTTGCAGTGGGA
>DZCT01000458.1 GCA_022736535.1 Desulfatirhabdium butyrativorans
GTGTGTCAACCGAACCGATGATTTTGGGCTGTGAAGGTGTGCTGACATCTATCACATGCAAACCACCGTCTAAGCCGCTCACTAAAGCGATACTACCGGTGACTGTTAGTCCCCAAAACATAGGTATATCAACCGAGGCGATGATTTTGGGCTGGAACGGCGTGCTGATATCTATCACATGCAAACCACTGTCTAAGCCGGTCACTAAAGCGATACTGCCGGTAACCGCTACTCCAACAATACTGCCGGCGACCGCTACCCCACCATTAGTAATACCCGGTATACTAACCGAGGTGACGATTTTGGGTTGGGACAGCGTACCGATATCAATCACCTGCAACCCACTGTCCCAATCCGCCACAAAAGCGGTATTTCCGGCGACCGCCACTCCCACAGCAGAACCCGGTGTGTCAACAGAGCCGATGATTTTCGGTTGGGACGGCGTGCTTATATCTATCACCTGCAATCCATTTTTCCCGTCGGCAATATAAGCGATATCTCCGACAACCGCTATTCCTCTGGCAGAACCCGGTGTGTCAACAGAGCCGATGATTTTCGGTTGGGACGGCGTGCTTATATCTATCACCTGCAATCCATTTTTCCCGTCGGCAATATAAGCGATATCTCCGACAACCGCTATTCCTTGAGCCTCACCCGGTGTGTCAACCGAGCCGATAATGCTTCTTCTGTTTCCGGTATCCGGGTACATGGAAACACGGGTATCTGCGTCAAAGCCGGTTCCGGTGAGCGTCACCTGCAAATCTTTTCCCAGTTCGCCCAGCGTGGGATAGACAGATTCCAGTTTCAGTTCCGCATCCGCAGGATAAGCCGCAGACACGAGCATAAACACGATGATGATTTTTCCGATTTCAGACCGCATTGTTTTCCTCCTTTTTTTCGGGTTTGATTATTGTCCGAACTGTGATTCGTCTGATTATTCTGATTGCGCTGATTGATGCGGTGAAAGCAGGGCGGGCATTTCATGCCAGCCCTACAAAAATCAGATAAATCACAGTTCAGACAGCGGCCCCGGCATACATTCACCGAAAACTTCGTCAAAATTATGCCATTCTGCGGAGCCGTAGCGCAGTCTTGTCTGAACATCTTTCAATGCCTGACAGAATTTCGGATCGGAAAGAATGATGTTCATGCTCTCATGCTGCGTCTGCCGTTTCAATCCGAGGATAAACTGCGTGATAATATCGGAGGCGGTTGTCCGGTTTTCACGGGCATAGATTTTTATGAAGTCTGCAAGGTCATGATCAAGACTGATATTCAAACGTGTTTTCAGCATATATAACCTCCTTTAATATATGCAACATATATCAATCAGAAGCAATTGTCAACATTGTGTATCTGTCTTTCTCCCGTCTGTCATTCTGTCTTTCTCCTGTCTGTCATTTCGACGAACGGAGTGAGGAGAAATCTTACGCTTCCGAACGCCAAGATTTCTCGCTCCGTTTGAAATGACAGGGAGGGTTCACCGAAAATTTTATCAGCATATTCCCGTCTGTCATTTCGACGAACGGAGTGAGGAGAAATCTTACGCTTCCGAACGCCAAGATTTCTCGCTCCGTTTGAAATGACAGGGAGGGTTCACCGAAAATTTTATCAGCATATAAACAGAGCGGGATAATGTTCAAAAAATTGCTATGATTTTTCATGATTGCCTCCTTTTGTTCGAGAGATGTTATACCGAATCTCTTTTGACTTTATATGATATTTTTTCCCACAGAGTTCACAGAGTTTTTAAATCCTCTGTGTTCTCTGCGGGAAACAAAATGAGATAATACTTTCAATAGAGATTCAGTATTAAAAAGATCAGATATTATCGGAAATAAGAAAAAGCGTGGAAACAGATTTTAAACTATTAAAAATAATATGTTGCAGATGTAAAACTGTATGGCAAAAACAATGGACAGGGCAGCCCCAAAATGAATTCTCCGCATTAATTTTGACAGATAGGGCAAGCCCTCCGGCTTGCCCCTCAGGAAGATGTCTCAGACTGGTCTGTATTCAGGATAGCGCCGACTTCCAAACTGTGCCATCGGGGCGGTCTTCAAGGATAATCTTCATTGCCTCAAGCTGCTTTCTGATTTCATCGGCTTTTGCCCAGTTTTTTGACTTGCGGGCTTCTGTCCGCTCCTGAATCATTTTCTCAATCACCTCAGCGTCAACAGATTTCTCCCCCAGCGCCTTTTGTCTCTTCTTCTCAAAGTAAGCCTGATGCGATTCGGCAAGGATACCGAGAATGCCGCCGATTTTCAGAATATCCGAGCAGTCCGAGCCAATCTGCTGTTTCAGTTCGGGAGTCATTTCATTATGCTCATCGAGACTGCGGTTGATGCTGCGGACCGCCTCGAAAACAATGCCGAGACCTTTGGCAGTGTTGAAGTCATCGTCCATCGCCTCGCAGAAACGCCGCCAGCACTCACCCGGCGCATCCGCCGACATCAGAGCGCCGATACTTGTCTCTACCCGCTCAAGCAGCGCGTAAATTTTGTCCAAAGCCGCGCCGGCTTCATCCATTGCCTTGTCAGTAAAATCAATGGGGCTGCGGTAGTGATTGGAAAGCAGAAACAGACGGATAGCTTCAGGATGATAAGATTTCAGCACATCTTTTATCATCAGAAAATTGCCCAGAGACTTGGACATTTTCTCCTGATTGATATTGACAAAGCCGTTGTGAATCCAATATTTTGCAAAAGTTTTGCCGGATGCGCCTTCGGACTGGGCAATCTCGTTTTCATGGTGCGGAAAGATGAGGTCTTTTCCGCCTCCGTGAATATCGAATGTCTCACCGAGAAGTTTGTTGCTCATTGCGGAGCATTCGATGTGCCAGCCGGGTCTTCCTTTTCCCCAGCGGCTTTCCCAGAAAGGCTCGCCGGGTTTTGCGGCTTTCCACAGCGCGAAGTCAAAGGGATTGCGTTTTCTCTCATCTATCTCTACCCGCGCGCCGGCTTCCATGTCTTCGAGCTTTCTGCCCGAAAGCTTTCCGTAGTCGCTGAAAGATTCTACCGAGAAATACACATCGCCGTCTGTCTGATACGCTTTGCCTTCTTCAATCAGCCTTTCGACAAATGCTTTGATTTCATCAATGTATTCCGTAACTTTGGGTTCAGCATCAGGCCGCTCGACATTGAGCGCATCCATATCTTTGTAGAACGCCTCAATGAATTTTTCGGATATTGATGCGGAATCCACACCCAACTCATTTGCCCGCTTAATGATCTTGTCGTCAACATCTGTGAAATTTCTGATATAGGTGACGTCATAGCCCTGCGACCTGAGATAGCGGGCAATCACGTCAAACACGACTACCGATCTGGCGTGTCCGATATGGGAGTAGTCGTAAACCGTGGGACCGCAGACATACATCCCCACTTTTTTCTCACGAATAGGCTTAAATTCCTCTTTTTTTCCGCCTAAGGTATTGTAAATACGAATGCTCATTGTTTCTTCTCATTTCCTTTTGAATTTAGAAAGTTAAGTAGAGCGGGTTTCAAACCCGCTTTACTTTTCTCTTTTAATCTGCTGCCTTTTCACCTCGGATTTCCCTGCGATTCCTCAATCAGCGCCACCGCCATTGCGCCCATGCCCTCGCCTTTTCCGAACATGCCGAGTCCTTCGGTCGTGGTGGCTTTGACATTGACTCGTGCGGGGTTGAGTCCGAGGGCGCGGGCAATTGTTTTGACCATTTCTTTGCGATAGGGAGAAAGCTTGGGCGCTTCTGCGAAAACGGTCATGTCAACATTTACAACTGCAAAATTTCTGTCTCTCAGCATAAGAGAAGTTCTTTCAAGGAGTTTGATGCTGTAAATGTCTTTGAACTGCGGGTCCGTATCCGGGAAATGCAGCCCGATGTCGCCGAGTCCCGCCGCGCCGAGC
>DZCT01000459.1 GCA_022736535.1 Desulfatirhabdium butyrativorans
CTCTGTCCCTGTCATTCTGAACGCAGTGAAGAATCTCTTATTATAACAGAGTATTCTGTAAATGAGATTCTTCGCTCCGCTCAGAATGACACCCCGAAATCATCTCTTCTGCACCACTACCAAAACCAAAAGTGGATTACTATAATAATAAAAAAAATTCGTGTGTTTTTATTCGTGAACAATTCGTGTTGATTCGTGGCAAAAAAAACGCACATACTTCAACCCGCTATTTTTTATCAAACTCTTTCAGCTTCTTAATCTCTTTCACTTCCAGAATCCTGCTGAAATCAAGAAGGATGAGAAGCCCCGTATCAATTTCGCATACGCCGTGAATATACTGGCTTTTCAAACCCGCGACCACGATGTCCGGGGGCGGCTCAATGCGGGCGGTCTGAATTTTAAGCACCTTTGTCACAGAATCCACGATAAAACCCGTCACCCGCTCATCCACATTAATAATCAGAATCCATGTGATGGGTATTTCCGAGGCTTTTTTGCGGAGGTTGAGGCGCTTCCGCAGATCAATCACCGGTATGATGCTTCCCCTCAGATTGATAACGCCTTCGATAAAATCGGGAGAATTCGGCACAGCCGTAATGGGCGCAGACCGAATAATCTCCTGTACCATGAGGATATCCACACCGAATGTCTCTTTGCCGATGGTAAAGCCGACCAGTTGCATGTAGTCGCTTTCTACAGCCTCAGTTCTCTCATTGAGATAGGTTTGGTCCATAGTTTGCCTCCGTAATTGAGAAATAAAAGTGCTGAGTGCTGAGTCCTCAGTCCTCAGCACTCAGTCCTTTATTTCTCACTCCCCTCCTATTCCTTGCGCCGGAATTTCCCGGGAACCTTGCCGCTCTGCTTTCCTTTGGTGAGAATCTGCGACAGTTCCACCAGTTCTTCGGTAATGCCCACTACCTGACCCGCGCCGTCCATGGTCTGATGCGCGCCTTTGATGGTTTCATCGCTGATTTCAATCAGCTTTTTGGAACGGGTGGACTGGAGGGCTGTCATGTCTTCAATCTGTTCGGTGCGGCTGACAATGCCCGACATTTCTTCCCGCACAGTAGCGGCATCCTTGTCTGCTTCTGTCACAAGTTCAACAACCTGCTGAGAATTTTGTCTCACGATGTCAAGCGCGCGCTGGGCTGCCTCGCGGCGTTCCCCCTGCTGTCCCGCGTGAGATGCAATCTGCTGGGCAAGATCATTGAGTTCTTCCATCATGCTGTGGACGGTGGTGGTGCCTTTGGCAAGCGCATCGGCTGTTCTGGCAATATCTTCAATTGCCTTCATATTGACTTCGCCGCCTTCTGCAATTCTCTGAAGCGCCATCGCAGACTGATCGGTCAGAACCGTTCCTTCGGTAACACGGGATGCCGAATCTTTGATTAGCTGCGTGATTTCCTTTGCAGCCTCGGAAGAACGCTGGGCAAGCTTTCCGACTTCGTCTGCAACCACGGCAAAGCCTTTGCCGTGCGCGCCGGCTCGAGCCGCCTCTATTGCGGCATTCAATGCAAGGAGGTTGGTCTGCTCGGCAATTTCAGTGATCACCGAAATAATTTCCGAAATCTGGTTGGAAGATTCGGCAATGGCGCGCATACCGTCAACAGTGGCGTTCACGGAGTCAGTCCCCTGATTGGCAGCCTGCAACACCTGTCTGCCGTATTCGGTTGAGCGGACGGCAACCTGCGTCATTTCTTCCACCGCCCTTGCGATTTCATTGACCGCCGCCGTCACTTTTGTCACAGCCTCTCCCTGCTTTCCGGCAGTCGCCACAACCAGCGCGCCGGTCTCGCCCATGGCAATGACGCGTTCTGTTGCTGTGGCGATTTCAGCGGTCTGACCTTTGGAGGCTTTTTCCACTTCATCAAGGGCAGTCACGAGGTCGTCCACCTCCCTGCCGGATGTTTCGGCAGCTTCTTTCTGTGCAAGAGAGGTCTGCCGCACTTCACCGGCGGTGGCGCCCATTTCTTTGACGGTTTTCTGCACATCTTCCAACTGTTTTGCCTCGTTTTCGGCGCGAATCCGGTTGGCGGCAGCCCGTTTGGACACTTCTTCCATTCCTTCCACAATATCGGTAAAAAAGCCTGTCATGGTTCGGATAATGAGGAAAGAAATAAATCCGGCAATCAGAACCGCCAGTATCACGCCGATGTAAATATAGGTTTTTGAACGGCTGACAGCGGCTTCATTCAGCGCCAGACGGTCTTTGACAAACCTATCTTCCAATTTGAGCAGTTCGTCTGTTTTGGCGCTGATGCTGTCAAAGATTTCCTTGCCGAGACCGCTTTTGATAAACTCGGTCACCTCATTTACCGAAGGCAGTTTGTTTATCTCTTCCCGCATGGCGATCATGGGATCAACTTCATCTTTCATCCAGGTTTCCATCAGCGTTTCGATTTTGCTTATGTCCGTTCTGGCGGTTTCGACATCAAATTCCCGCGTGGCGCCGTAAACAGCCGCGATGTGCTGGCGGAGAAGGCTCATATTTTCCCTGAGCGTATGCTGCCCGTTACGGTAAGATTCGAGATGGTCTTCTTTTCCGTCACTCAGAAAAATATGCACACCGGATTCCATGCCTCTGATTTCATAAGCAGCAGAAAGAATAAAGCTTAACGCTTTCTGATCATTTGCCTTGTTGAACTGTTCCCGGAGTCTCTGTATGATGACCTTGATATCGTTCTGTATTTTATCATGCTTTCCGGCAGCGGTTTTCTTTTGGAGTTCCTGAGCGATTTTGAGTCCCTGCTCTGCTTTCCGCCGCAATTCAATGAGCGGGTCACCCACTCTTTTGATAAAATCGGCAAGCATTTCCTGAATATCGTTTGCCAGCGCCAGTCCCTGAGGGGAGGGATTCAGTTCTTTCAGCATTTTCAAATTGGCGTCAATGCCTTTCTGTCCTTCATAATATCCTTCAAGATAGCGTTCTTCTCCGGTGAGAATAAAGCCTCTGCGGGCATATCCGAGTTCAAAGCGCATTTTGTCAATCATACTGGCATGTCCCATGATTTCATAAGTTCTTTGAACCTCATAGCCGGTATCTGCCTGTTCCTGAATACCTTTCATGGCAATCAGGGCGACAATGACAAGCAGTATCAGCGGCAGGACGCTTCCCCATATAATCCTCGCCCTTAATGACATATTTCCGAAAATCATGATCTCCTCCTGTGTTTTTTATAAGGGTTCATTGCAAATGTTTTTTATACCTTCTGTTATCTGTCAAACAGACAATGAGCCTCCTTTCTTTTAATTTTTTACGGATGTTATCAAAAAATGATAACATACAGAATAGAAATTTTGCTGAAACATGCACTGTAACAGATACTTCACTAATTAAATCATATTCAATTTTCATGCAAGTGAAAAAAACATTTGCTGATAAATTTGGGTAAAAATTAAGACTTAACCTGTGTTTCACGATTACAGATTCGGATAAACGCTTTATTATCTCTGAAACAGACCGATAAATCAATGGGGTAAAAGGAGTATTTTTTGCAGGGGGAATGCTCGGATTTGATTTTCAGGAAAAGAATCATGTTGAACAGGGCTTACGATTTTCAACTCATTTTTTTTGTTGACAATATATATATATAATTGTTTTCATAAATTATATCTGAATTTTTTACCTAATCGGCTTATTTTTCAGAGTGTTATAATTATTTTAAATCAAAAAAAGGAACTTAGAAAATGGAAACAACACGCATCACCGACTGTAAAAAAGGCATATCTGTTATCATGCCGAAAGTTCTCCTCCTGTTTTTCATTCTCCTGCTGTACCCGCCCGTTTCTTTTGCCCAATCTGAGCGAAGCGGCGAATCCGATCTCCGGGACACGGTTCTTGAGCGCAAAAGCTTCGGGAATGAATATTTGGAACAAATGGATA
>DZCT01000460.1 GCA_022736535.1 Desulfatirhabdium butyrativorans
CAGGATCATACAGCAAAACACAAGTCTTTTCTTTTCATTCATCATGAAGATAAACTCCTGACCATCTGTTTTGTCTCAGCAAGAAGTTCTTCTCTGAAATCCCTGTCCAAGCCCCGGCCGCTGAATTTTGCAGATTCGATCTTTTCCAAAAGTCCTGCTGCCTGCGCCCCGGTCTCGTCCGTGTATCCGGCGGAACGCAGGATTTGAGCGGCTTCGGAATAGGTGAGCGATTCGCCCTTTGTCCCGGCTTTTGACAGAATCGCCGAGACAAGCGCACGGTAAAGACAGGAGAGAAATTCCTCGCCGGATGTCTCGCGTGAACATGCGTCTTTCAAGGCTTTTTCCGCCCGTTCCGCCATAAGCTGCGCCGGGTCTTCGCTCTTTCGGGTCAGCGCGAGAAAGAGTTTTGCCATGAGGCAAAACAGCGCGGGTATCAGCAGCAGCAGCGCAAATCGCATCGGAGACAAGGGTTTTCGGCTTTCCAGCGCATCTAATTCTTCTTTCAGGGGCAGAATGTCTCTCCCTGTAAATTCAACCTTTTTCTTCAAAGGCTTTACCTGTTCCGAAGGCGCGGATGTGACTTCCAATTTGTCTTTTTCTTTGGACGGACTGACGGACAGCGAAATCGCCGGCGTGGACTGCGTTTCATATCTGCCGGTTGAGACATCAAAATAAGTGAATCGAATCGGCTCTAACACATAACTTCCTTCTTTCATCGGCACGAGCGCAACGCGGAATGTCTTACGTCCTGAATAGCCCGACATGCCTAACTGAATGTCTTCTTCGGGATTGTCTTTATAGACCTTGAACGCTTCGGGAATTTTGATTTCCGGCGATTCCGCATCCATGATATTGCCCGCGCCTTTCAGCGTGATTGCCAGTGTTGTTGAGTCGCCGACATTCAGACTGCTGTTCTCAAGCCGCGTCTGAATATCGAATTTGCCCACAAGCCCGGAAAATTTCACATCGCCGTTGTAAGGCGGCAAAGGCTTTACATTGACTTTGACCGCTTCTGTCCTGAACATGGCGGGTTCAAGATCGGCGTTTCCGAAAAATGAGTCATTAAAAAAAGAGTCAAACATGCTGCCGGAACGCCCTCGCCGGGGGCGGACAATATCGCAGTTCAGCGCGGCAGGTTCAATCGTCTTTTCTCCGGCATTCATGGGAATCAGCAGGTAGTTGAGTTCGGTGCAGTTGTATTCTCTTCCTGAAAGAACTGTCCGATATGTGCGGCTTTCGCCGATTTCTTTTGCTGTAAAACCCGCAAATTCCGGCTTATCAAGCTTTGCATTGGCAATCCGAATTGCATTGTAAAGCTTGAAAGTGTAAATCATCTGCTCGCCCTGATAGGGATTCGGATTTGAAATCTGCGCCTGTACAAAAACATTCCGGCTGTTGTCATCACCGGGCTGTGTTTGCGCCCTTGCGGAAACCTGAACAATAATTTCCTGCGTGTGATATACAGCGCCGTCAACATTCACGGGCAGGGGCGGTATGCGGAGACTGCCTTCCCGCAAAGGAATCAGTGCATAGTTATAAGCAGTTTCACGAGACATACTTCCGTTGACGATCTGAACGCTGGTGCTTGTCCCCCTTGAAATGACTTTGAAATCCTGTATGGGAGAGATGTCCACATCGCCGCCCCCGCCGCTCACAGACACCGTGAGCTGAAGCGATTCGCCGACCTGTACGCTCTTTTGGTCCACATAAGCCCGAATATCCGCGGCGCAGACATTCATTGAAATGCCCGCAACAGCTAACATCGCAATCAGAAAAAGAAGCCTGCGCCCCCCGCACCTCTCACCTCTCACCCCGAACCCTTCCATACTACCAATCCTTTTCCACATGCCTTTTCCGGTAAAAAGGAATCATGGCTTTACCGGGTTGGTCATTGAGGCGGTTCAGCATCCGTTCCGCCTGTTTTTTCTCATCTGAATCTTTTGAGGAATCTTTTGACTCATCGGAAGGCGCGGCTTGGGCATCGGCAGCTTTCTGTTCCTCGTCTTTGTTTTCCTCAGCAGGCTTTTGTTCCGGCTGTGCATTCCCAGCCTGATTTTCATCTGATGTCTCACTGTCCTCATTCGGCGCGGTTTTTTCCGCCTCGGATTTGTCTCCTGCGGATTTCTCCTTATCCGCCTCGGACTGTTCGGGATTTTTGTCTCCCTCTTTGTTTTCCTCCCCGTTTTTCTCTGTGCCCGCGCCCTTATTCTCCTCTGATTCCTCTTTGGAATCTCCTTCTTTCTGCTTATCGCCTTCCTGCTGCTTCTGCTCCTGTTGCTGTTTCTTCATCTCTATGATTTTTTTGACAAATTCAAGATTCTGCTTTGCCTGTGAGTCATTCGGATCAAGCTTGAGCGCATCCTCGTAGTTCTTGACCGCGTCTTCAAATTTTTCCTTGCGATAGTTGGCGTTGCCGAGATTGTAAATCGCTTTCTGCTTGAGGCGATTGTCCTGAGTTTTCATCGCTTCTTTGAAATGACTCATCGCTGCATCAAAATCGCCCGTTTTGTAGTAAGCGTTTCCGACATTGTATAAGATTTCAGGCTTGTCCGGGTCTTCAAGCTGTGCGTCAATAAAAAGCTTGAGCGCTTTTTCATAATCTCCCTTGTTGTATGCCTCCAAGCCCTCTTTCAAAGGACTCGCATGTGCCGCCGGACTTGATGAGACAATGAGACAAAACAGCACCATTGCGGACAGCGTTTTCTTTGCGGAGGGCAGAAACAGCTCTGTAATGAGCGCCAGAATCGCCAGCGCAAGAAACCACTGGTAGCGATCTTCCCAGATTTGCTTCCTGCCGCTTTCCAACTCCGAAGCCTCCATTTTCCCGCGAATTTCTTTTGTATAAATGACATCCAAATCCATATCGCCCGCCACAGAGCGAACATAAGTGCCGCCGGTCATAACAGCCATTCTTTTCAATGTCTCTTCATCCAATTTTGTAAGAATAATTTTGCCGGATGCGTCTTTTTTGAATCCGCCCTGTTCCTCGGGAACTGGAACGCCGTCTTCGCTCCCCACGCCGATACAGAAAAGTTTCACTCCGGATTCTTTTGCTTTTTCAGCCGCTTTTATCGGATCGCCTTCGCCGGTGTTCTCGCCGTCGGTGATAAGAATGACTGCTTTTTCGGTATTGCTCTTTTTGTCAAATCCGTCAACTGAGATATTGATTGCCTCGCTGATGTCGGTGCCGCCGATGGGCAGAAAATCAGGGGACAGCACGTTGAGAAATAGATTAAAAGCTTCATAATCAAACGTCAGCGGGCATTGGAGAAATGCAGTTCCGGCAAAGGCAACCAATCCGACACGGTCGCCTTTGAGCAGCGCCAGCAAGTCATAAACCTCCCGTTTTGCCCGATCCAAACGTGAAGGCTTGATGTCCGAAGCGAGCATACTTTTCGAGCAGTCTAAAGCTACAAGAATATCAATGCCTTTTCGCTCGATTTCTAACCACCTGTATCCGTATCGGGGACCCGACAGCGCAAGCGCAAGAAAGAAAAGGACGGAGAGCATCAACCCGGCTTTTATCTTACGGCGTGCGGCATCCGCGGTCGGCGCAATTGCGGACAATCCCCGCGAGGAGGCAAAGCGGGAAAGAATTTTTCTGCGTTTTTTCATGCCATAGACAAAAACGAGCAATAGCAACGGCACCGCCCATATCAGAAAAAGCATTTCAATTCTGGCAAAGTTCATGGAAACCTCTTAGTTACATTCCAAGAGTAAAACGATTTTTCAAATCGTTTCAGACAGAAAACGACTTACAAAGTCGTTTTACCGATGCTGTACACAGCAGACTGCACGGTAAAACGATTTTTCAAATCGGGTAGTGGTGTAGAATAGGTGATTTCGGGGTGTCATTCTGAACGAAGTGAAGAA
>DZCT01000043.1:0-722 GCA_022736535.1 Desulfatirhabdium butyrativorans
TGTCGGGGTTCGCAGGCTCACCCCGACCTACGGAATTGTCAGCTTGACGGCATTGGCGCTCCGCTCGGGAAGGGGAAAGAGATGAATCTCATTAAGCCTCATAAGTTTCAACCTGCAACACCACATCTATGAAACCTTCTTCTCCTTCCCCTTTTTTGGTGATGGAAATCCGCCGGATAAACACACTGTTTTTTGACGTTTCTATCATATACAGATAAGGCGTCAACTGTTTCATGTTGATGCCCTGAATCTTCATCTCCACTGCTGAGAGCTTGAACTGACTGTCTTTCTGATCGGACTTCGACGGTTTCATGTAGGAAATGTTCTGCTTGATGCCGACTTCTCCTGCAAGCCTGTCAAGAAAAGAGAAAAGCGTAAAACCCGGCGGTCTTTGCGCAAAACGTATTTTTGACAGTTCCGCATTTTTTTTCAGATCATTATATTCGGATTGAAGAACAAGCATCTCTGTCAGCATTTTTGTCTTTGCCTGCAAGCTTTTTTCAAGCCGTTCTTTTTTTTCCATAAAAGGAAACACGAGCAACTTCATCACAATAAAAAGGCATATAAAAAAACCTGCTGCGATGACCGCATATTTTTCACGTCTGTTTAATTTCATTTCGTGGCAATCTCTTCTTAACGACAGGTCCGGGTCATGCCGAATGCCATTAAGTTAGCGGATTATCCGGAGTGCTAAAATGAAATTTTAGCGCCGCATTATGCTA
>DZCT01000043.1:822-17705 GCA_022736535.1 Desulfatirhabdium butyrativorans
AAATTCGCTGCGCTCATTTCAGCACTCCGGCAAGCTTAACTTAACGGCATTGGGGTTGCCCCCGCCATCTCCAAAACACATTTATAAACGGCGGATTTTAGCGCCGCATTATGCTAAAATTCGCTGCGCTCATTTCAGCACTCCGGCAAGCTTAACTTAACGGCATTGGGGCTGGCCCCCGCCATCTCCAAAACACATTTATAAACGGCGGAGACAGTCTGTTCTTACCCCGGGCCCGCCCTACCTTTTCATGTATTCGTGTGTTTTATTCGTGAAACATCCGTGTTCATTCGTGGCGAAAAAAAACATCACATATCAATTCTCAATTTAAACCGCACCCGATTTCCGCCTCTTTCAGTATTGGCGGAGGTGGAAGTGATGGTCACTTCTTTAAAAATTTCCGACTGTGCCAACTGGTTTTTTATGTCGTCCACCGAATTGTAGGTGTCAGTTTCTCCGGCAATCTGGATATTGTCCGCGCTCACGACAAATCTTGTAAATTCCACATCAATTTTTTCCCCAACGCGTTTGCTGATTTCATTCAGAATATCAACAGTCAGGATGTTGTTTCCGCTTTCGCCGGGAAGAAGCGCTTTTTTTCTGACCTCCTGCATGGCAACCTGCATCTGAAGCAGCGGATTGACAATTTTGGTGATTTCCGGAAACGTGCTTTTGAAAATATTGTTTATCTGAAGGTCTAATTTCGCTGTCTTTTTTTCCATAGAATAAGATTCAATCATCATCGTGGAAAACATCGAAGCCAGCAGCAGAAAAGCAAAAATGCCGATTTTGATAAAACTGCCTTTGTGTTCTGCCCACTGCCGTTTGGGCGCAAAAGGTCCTCTGCGGAAATTCAGCCCGGATATGCCCTCGATCTCGCACAGCGCAAGGGCAAAGGCATTGTCCGTCTGTTCGGGCGTTTTCAGAACCGTTGTCGGATGAGGTCTTATCGCCGCGCCGGCATTCCGGTGCAGATTGACCCGTTTGACGGGGATCCCGAGAATGCGCTCCGCTTCGGCCTCAAAACCGAAAAGATTTTCCAGTCCGTATCCGGTGATATGGATTTCATCAGGCTGAAAATTTGATATATGCGAAAAAGTTTCTTCAAATCCGGCAAGACTGCGTTCGATTTCAGTGCAAAGCGCTTCGGTTCTTCCGGATCCCGGACGAAGCCGGAAAGAACGGATCAGACAGATTTGCCCTGAAATAATAATGAATACCGAGCAGTTATCCTCGTCATCAATGTCCATGAAAAGGCAGTTTTCAGGAATATTTGCAAAGCGGGTCAGACAGAGCGCGGCGGCATATCCGCTGACCGTGATCGTTTCAGGTTCTAATTTGAACAGTTCCAGCGTGTCTATATAGGATTTTATCGTCGTATTTTCAGCCGCCGCCGCAATAATGTCCGAATACTTTCTGGTCTCGGGTTCTCGGAGCAGATCGGATATGGGATGAAAATCTATGACCATATCTTCTATGGGAAAAGGCAGCGTCGGCTCCAGTTCGAAGGGCAGAATCTGCCTGATTTTTTTTAAGTCTTTGAAAGGGATTGTCAGATTCCGGTATGCAATCCGCTCTCCGGGAATGGAAATGACGCATACAGCGCCGGCGATGTCCAATTTTTCGGCAATGACTTCCAGCGCCGCCATCAGTCCCATGTCTGTCCCGCTTTCTTCAGCGAGATCGGCTTCGGTTTCTTCCGCTTCCGCTTCGCTCGGAATCTGTTCCGGACGCTGCTCTGTTATCGGAACACAGACATGTCCCTCTATCCAGTTCCCCTTCATGCTGTTTTTTACCAGCACTGCGGATACAGATTCCTGCCGGATATCGAGTCCCAGAACCTTTCTGCTCATTCTATTCTTCCTGCCAGTTCAGTATGTTGCACTTCCATTTGCCTTTTTTGTTCTGCTTCCGCTCCACCAGCGCGCTGACCGTCATTTTCAGGTTATGCAGTGTCGCGACAGACTCGATTCGGAACAGATCGCTCGACATGGTGAGGGGCATCTTGTCAAACGGCACATCCGCACAGCCGAAGACGTTTTTATACCATCCGGGTTCTGTGATATTGTTGACAAATTTTGAATCTTCCGTTTCTTTCCGATAATCGGCAATTGCCTGCGCGCATTCGGTGTTGTCTTCTCCGATCAGTGCTGCCAGCACCGGAAGTTCGGCGGTGTTGATGTTGATTTTTCCCTCATAAGCAAAAGCCTGATCTCCGACAGGTTTTCTCGCGCCGTAAACCGTTATATATTCAGAAATTCCTCCTGCGCTGCCTCCTTCCGAAGCTTCGGCACGGGAAGAAACATTTCCTCCGAACAGTTCCGCTTTGATGCCTTTGATCTGAAGCAGTTCTTCAGCCTGCTGAAGCGGACCGTTTCGGCATGAATAGGGCGGATCCAGACCTTCATAATAATCCGATTCCGAATCATTGACGCCGGAGTCGTTATCGTCCGCATCCATCCAGTCTTTCATGGCATTGATGATATTGCTGGTGGCGTTCAGCTCGCTTTTTTCATCTTTTGACACAATCGGGCGCAGCAGATTGTCCCAGAGCAGTTTCTGCTCTTCATTGAAGAGCTGATCTTTTTTGAATTTTTTATTTCTGGGAAATTCATTGACAAGCGCATTGACCTGAATTTTTCCGAGTTCGTCTTTAACGGTAAAAGTGACGCTTCCTTCGTCAAACGGAATCGCCTGAAGCACCTCGCCTGTTTTTTCAGGATTTGCCCAGTCTTCCTGTATGGAATCGGCAGGAGACTGCGCCTTGTCTTTTGCCAGCATCGCCATTGCCGCATGAATGCCCGAAGACGCCATGAATGACAGCGTGAATCTGTCCCGGGTGGTGGCTGTGGCGGTCACTGCCGTGCGGACTCTCCGGTTCAGTTCCAATGTTGCCGCGATAATCAGCGTGATAACCGTCAGGGTCATCAGCAGGGCGATGCCCCGCTCATTTTCCATACATTTCATTCTCATCTCAGATGATTAACCGGTTTTCTCTCTATAAACAGGTAAGTGTACCATAGTTTCAAATAAAAGGGAAGAAGAATCATCCCCGAATTCGAGTTTTATGCTTACGGCTCTCGGCGTTGCATATTTGAATTCCTCTGATTCCGAATCCCAGTGATCGTATTCTGTCCCTTCTTCGTCATAATATTTGAAGGCTAAGGATCTGACTTTTTCGCATAGTATCGGATCGCCCGGGTTTTCTTCAAAAGCCTTTCCTTCAAAGCGTTTGTAGGGAAAGAGGCTGTCCGCCCGGGTCAGGATATTTTCATTGTCTCCTCTGTTGCGGACATAGTAAACGATTTCCGCAATTCCTTTCTGCATGTTGTTTTCAAGGGGCAGATGGGAGCGGGAAGTGAATCGAAGCCTTGAAAAACTGCCGTTCCCTGCATAGCCTGTGTCTCCCACAATCCGGTAAGGATCCGGCGGATCGTCAAATGCGGGACGCATATAAATTTCTTTGGGAGAAATGTGAACGGTCTGCAAGTCTGTAATCATCCGGTTCAGACAGTTTTTCGCCATGTCATAATCGTTAATGCCGTCAAAAATCGCATCGGTATTGGAAAAAACAGCAATGAATGAGCCGAAAATCGTCGTCATGACAATGCCGAAAATAAAAATGGCAATCAGAATTTCAAAGAGCGTGAAGCCCGGGGAGTGGGAAGTGAGAATTGAGAATTGAGAATTATGTTTCGCACTTTTAAGTTTTAAGTTTCTGATTGTCAATTTCTTTTACTCAGTTATAAATTGATAGGTTCTGAAACTGTAAACAGATTCGCCGTTATTCAATATGACAGACACATCAATCTGTTTGAGGTCTTCGGCGACACTGCCGAGCAGTTCGGATTCCACGCTGTCAACCGCCGCGCTCCATGTGTATGCGGGAAAATCATCGCCGAAATCTCCCGAATCGCTTGTCAGGTCATCTGCGGACTTGGTTTCCAATTCCGCAATTTTACTTTGCGCCAATATCGGCGCAACGGTAAAAAATCTCGCGGCTTCAGCCATGGCGATGGTCTGCGTATGCAGCCGGTAAACAGACACCAGCACAATGGCGATAATGGAAATCGCCACCATGACTTCCAACAGCGTAAAGGCTTCTTCCTGTTTCCGCTTGAAACAAGTTTCTCGTTCCCACGCTCTGCGTGGGAATGTCACACTCTTAATCTTCAAAACTTGCATAACTGTCATATATTTTTATCTTTGACAGAAAAGACTCGACCAGAAAGGTCATCTGCTCGTTATCTTCGTCTTCTATGTGAATCAGCGCCTTGTCCGAATAGCCTTCTTTGTAAAAACAAATATCCGCGACGCCTGCGGAGACTTTTCCCTTCACCGGATATTCCACATCCAGAATTTTCAGACCTTCAGGAAATTCATAACCCTGATCCTGCTTTTCCGGAACCGCATCTTCCGACAATGCTTCATTGCTTTCCCACATTTTGCCCGCATCAAGATTGATATGAAGCACATAAAGTTTTCGTTCCGCAAGGGCTTTTTCTTTAAGCTCCTGAATGGTTGCCATCAGTCGGCGGGAGGCTTTTTTGCTTTCCTGATCCCCCATTGCGCTCTGAAAATTGGGCATGGTGAAAAAAAGCATCAGGCTGATGAGCGCAATGACAGCGACAAGTTCGATAAGTGTGAATCCTTTCGGACAGGTTTGCAAAAATTTCATTTTTGCACTCCGGATGCCGTTTGAACCGGAATACGGCGTAGTGTCGCGCCGGCGGCGCGCCCTCCGTAGAGCGCCCCGGCTGAAGCGACAAGTTCGATAAGCGTGAATCCTTTCGGACAGGTTTGCAAAAATTTCATTTTTGCACTCCGGATGCCGTTTGAACCGGAATACGGCGTAGTGTCGCGCCGGCGGCGCGCCCTCCGTAGAGCGCCCCGGCTGAAAATAGACGCAAATCGCTTCAAAGCTCCGTAAAGCGATTTTGTAAATCGCTTCAAAGCGGATTGGTCTATTCTGAGCTTTGGCCGCTTTACAATAAGACGGCATTGTTATTCGAGTTCCCAGTTGTTTATATCCTTGTTCTTGCCTTCGCCTTCGGGAACGCCGTCCGCGCCGTATGAAGTAATATCATATTCGCCGTGAAGTCCCGGAGACAGATAGATATAATCATTTCCCCAGGGGTCTTTGGGCAGTTTTCCTTTTTCAAGATAGCCGCCTTCTTTCCAGTTTTTGGGCAGTTGACCTGTTGTCGGCGCCTCCACCAGCGCCAGCAGTCCCTGTTCGGTGCTGGGGTAAGTGCCGTTATGCAGCTTGTACATTTTCAATGCGGTTTCTACGGCAGAAATGTCAACCTTTGCTTTTGCCTGTTTCGCTTCATCAGGCGCGTCCATTATATTCGGTACGATCAGCGTTGCGAGAATGCCGAGAATCACAATGACCACCATCAGTTCGATAAGAGTAAAACCGCGATTGTTGTTTATTCTCTGGTTTGTGTGTTTCTTTGTATTCATTTCTTTGCTATTCCTTGTTTTATATATCTTTTTTCAAACTCATTGACGAACGAGAGTTCAACTGCGTAACTCGTATATCTTTTTAAAACTCATTGACGGATAAAGATTTGCCGAAGTTTACAATTATTTTTCCTCATGCACAGAAAGCCGTGTAGGTTGGGGTGAGCCTGCGAACCCCAACACCTGCCGGATGATGTCGGGGGTCGCAGGCTCACCCCGACCTACATTTCCGCCGTATTTTTCTCTTAACTTAACGGCATTGGTGTATTGCCTCCCCTCCCTCTGGGGAGGGGCCGGGGGAGAGGTTTCATTAAATCGTCATGGACAAATATACCGAATATTACCGAAAGCAGTTTTATCAGGAAGCCAAAGACATTCTTGAGAAGGTCAACGAAGATCTTCTGCGCGCGGAGGCAGACCCGGAAAATCAGGAGATTTTACAGTCTGTTTTCAGGGGGATTCACACCATCAAGGGCAGCGCGGGGTCCTTCGGGCTGGAAAATATTTCAGCATTTACCCACCATCTCGAAGAGCTTCTGAGCGCATTGCGTGACGGCAAAATTTCCCTGAGTCCTGAATTGGTGGATGTGGTTTTGTCCGGGGCGGATCATATCGGCAAAATGATTGAAGCGCATGAAGCCGGACAGGAATCCTATATTGACTCAAGCCTCACGGAGCGGTTCCGGGAATTTTGCGCCGCACCGCAACCGGAAACTGTTCCGCCGACGCTTCAAAAGGACAAAAGATTTCTCGCTCCGCCCGAAATGACAGGGAAGGCTCCGCCCGAAATGACAGGGAAGGCTCCCGCCCGAAATGACAGGGAAGGCTCCCGCCCGAAATGACAGATGCCGCCCGGTCTTGTCATTCCGAACGCAGTGAGGAATCTGAAAGCCAATCTTATACCAATCTTATTAAAATCGGTACTGAAAAGACAGAACCTGCTCCCTGTCCCCTGCTCCCGGACCTTCCCCCCGAAGTCCGGCACGCGTTTCAGGAGGGCGCATCGCTGGGGCTTTACGTGTTCCGGGTGCAGGTGAAATACACATCCGAACTGCTTGAAAACGGCTATGATCCGCTGGTGTTTCTCCGAAATCTGAAATCTTCCTGCACATTTTACCACGCGGTATCCGATGCGGTTTCCGTACCGCAGCTTGAAGAACTGAATCCGCTGAAACTGTATCTTTATCCCACGCTGTATGTGATAACGGCATTGTCGGCGGAAGATATTTGCCATCTGACCTTTGACCCTGTGCTGGTGACAGTTGAGCCGGTGTCTGTGCCTCTGGACACATCGGATTCAAAACCCCTGCATGAGTTCATTGATTCTGCGGCAGAACTGCTTGAAACACTTGAAAAAGCGGTGATTGAATATGAAACCAGCGGATCAAGGGAATCGCTCAATGAAATTTTCAGAACCGTGCATAATTTCAAAGGCGATGCAGATTTGATAGGGCTTCAGGAAATTACGGTCTTTGCTCATGCGCTGGAAACGCTGCTGGAGCATCTGAGAGCCGGAACGATTCAGCGAACCTTCGCGCTGGTGGATGTGATTTTACAGTCAGTTGATTTTCTGCGGCAAAGCGTTCAGAAATTGGGACAAGGCATAAAAGTTCCCGAATTTCCGCCGGTTTTTGAAACGCTGAAATATTATGCTGAAATGAAAGCAGATATTGACCGCAAACAGCATCTGCTAAAAGACGCATCACCCGAACTCAGAGAAGTTTTTGCCGAACAGTCCGAACAATATAAAAAGATACTTCTGGATTACGGCAAACCCGCGCCCGAGGCGCAGGACAAGCGGAAGATCATCGAGAGGGCATTGAAAGGACTTGCAAAAGCTTCGGAAGTGGTGGGTCTGAAATCGCTTCAGCATCAGGCGGAAAAAGCCCTTGCCGCATTGGAGACAAAAGACAGCCGGGAATTTTCCGATGTGGTGGAAAGAATCACGTCTTTTATCAGCGGGATAAAAGAAGAGCCGGCGGTTTCGGCGCCCGAGAAAATAGCCGCGGATCAGGACAGTTTCTTTAAAAAACCTGCGGAGCCGGAAAGCCGCAACATGAGAATTGACGAGCGGAAAGTGGATTATTTCACCGACATGGTGGGCGAACTTCTCATTGCAAAAAATACTTACGCGCATCTGGTGAAGCAGTTGGAGAAAAGCGAAGGGTCGGCAAAAGACATTGTTCGGTCTTTCAAAGAAAATCTTCATCTGTTTTCACGCCTGACAAACGATGTGCATCACGGCGTCATGTCGCTTAGGATGATTCCGGTCAAAAAGATTTTTCAGAAATTCACCCGCTCGGTGCGGGACATCAGCCGAAAACAGAAAAAAGCCATTCAACTGCTCACGGACGGAGATGAAATCGAGATTGACAAAAAAGTGGCGGACATGCTTTCCGATCCGCTGGTGCATTTGGTAAGAAACGCCTGCGACCACGGCATTGAAAAGCCCGAACAGCGCAAAGCTGCGGGAAAATCTGAACGGGGAACCGTGATTATCCGAGCTTCGCAGGACGGAGGCAATCTTTTTATCAGCGTCATTGACGACGGCGCGGGCATTGACAGACAGAGGGTTTACGAAAAAGCAAAGCTTGCGGGAATTTCTGCGGAATCGCCCGATGATCCTGATCTTTCGGATGCGGTTTTTCTGCCCGGTTTTTCCACCAGCACGGCGGTTTCGGATATTTCCGGCAGGGGCGTGGGATTGGATGTGGTCAAAACCACGGTCCGGTCTCTCGGCGGAACCGTGAACATGGTTTCCAATGAAGGAAAAGGCGTGGAAGTTTCGCTTTCCATTCCGATCACGCTGGGCGTTGACACCGTGCTTTTTGTGGAATCCCGCGGGCTGCCTTATGCCATTCCCATGGAAAGCATTGTGGAAACGATTAAAATTCCTTTTGAAAAGATAAAACGCTCCGGCGACAAAATGTTTTTTCATCATCGGGATGAAATTATTCCCGCTGAAACGCTTGAAAGGATTTTGAAAGGAAGCGCGGGGTCAGAGGTCAGGGGTCAGGGGATGCCGCCTCTCACCTCTGACCTCTCACCCCTGACCTCTCATCTCACTTCCTCAGTCGTTATCGTGAGAACAGCACGAGGCAAATACGGCGTGATTGTGGACCGTCTTCATAAAAATACAGAAGTGGCGGTCAAACCGCTGCCGGGGGTTCTGGCGGGCATTGATATTGTCAGCGGCGTGAGCATCATGGGAGACGGAAGGGTGTTTCTGGTGCTGGATCCCAAACGGTTTTTTTAAATTTCGCCAATTTTTTGCCACGAATGGACACGAATGACGGCACAAATAAAACACGAATGGATAAAAAAAATTCGTGATTCATTCGTGAAGCATTTGTGTCCGTTCGTGGCAAAAAAATAAAAGAGAGGTCATTTTGAAAAAAATAAGCAATTCTTCATTTCTGATTCCGATGCTTATCATCTTTGTTCCGCCCTGTATCTTTCAGTTTGCCTTTATGGAAACGAAATACGCGGTTTCAGGCATGGCGATTCTTTTGTTCTGTATGTTCTTATCTGCAAAAATTTATCGCAGCCATATCAACCGTACTCTGGCAGACTTTCATGAAAGTATTATTGAAATTCTCGGACGGCTGGAGAATGTTCAGGAAATAACCGAAAAAGAAACCGTGAATATTATCTCCCTGTTACACTCCATTATTTCCAAAAGCAAAGAAGGTTCGGAAGAAGCCGGCGCGGTGATTTCCTATTTCATGGGAAATACAGACGAAGCGGAAAAAGTCTTCGGTGAAAGCTATGTTTCCAGAATGCTGAAAGAAAATGAATCGGCGGTTGCAAATGCCGATTCCGTATTCCGGGCTATCGGACAGCTCAACCTGAATTTTCTGCACAATCTGAAAAGCATATTTGACAAAGTTGAAGTGATCAATCAGTTTGTCTCAAATATAGACAAAATTGCTTTTCAAACCAGAGTGTTGTCTTTAAATGCCAGTATTGAGGCGGCGCGGGCAGGACAAAGCGGCGCGGGATTTTCCGTGGTTGCCGAGGAAGTCAAACGCCTTGCCAACCGCTCGTCGGAAACCGCTTCGGATATTGGGAAAATCACCGAAGAATCCATGAAGCTTGTGTCGGAACTCAGGGACAATATAGACGAAAGAGGCAATATCGGCGATTTTGAAATTGACAACACCGAAAAAGAGTTGAAAGAGACATTTGAGCGATTTAAAAAATCCATAGAGAATGTATCCGAAGCCATTGAGGTATTGACCAAAAACTATTCGATCATATCAAAAGATATTGAAAATGCAACTGTATCGCTCCAATTTCAGGACAGGGTCAATCAGGAATTGAACGGTATCAGCCATTTGATGCTGAATTTCAAATCCCGGCTTGAAGTCGCATCCAAGTCATTGAAATTTAAAAATAACGGAAATGAAGATGAACTTTCGGAAGTGAAAGTTTTAAAACAGATTTCGTCTGTAAAAACACGGATTACCTATGAAGAACAGAAAGACAATGTGGAGTTTTTCTGAAACACGAAGAAGCTATAAATATGACGCTCCTACGGAGCTGGTCGCGGTTTTTTGGGGCGGTTTTGCTACAAAGATATCGCTCCTACGGAGCTGATCGCGGTTCAGACGTGTTCCGGTTACGGGTCTGATCCCCGTTTTACAGCCCCGTAGGGGCGTCATATTTGTAGAAAACATTCAGACGCCGTATTTGTAGCCCCGTAGGGGCGGAATATTTGTAGCATTTTGATTATCAAATCAGACAAGCTCCGTAGGAGCGAAATATTTGTAGGAGAAAAACATGGTGACATCCACTCACAAAATCGGAAAAAGAACCGTCATAAAAATACTCAAAGATATTGACGATATGAAAAGCGGAGAGGCATTTAAAGCCGCTTTGATGGAACTTTATACAAAAGGAGAAAAAGAAATTGTGATTGATTTCGGGCAGACCCGAATGATCAACAGCCACGGCATCGGCAAAATCCTCATGTTCTACCGAAGATACAAGGCTATCGGCGGAAAAATCTATGTCGCGCCGATGAATGAGGCGATTAAAGAAATCTTTGAATCGCTCATGCTCGACAAACTGATTCCGGAGATAACACTCTGACAATGAACCATCAGAAACAATTAAATTTTTTGCTGGCGGATGATGAGGCTGAGGTTTGTGAATATATCTCCCATCTTCTGTCCAAAATGTCTTATCATTCCCGTAGCGCCGGCTCCGGCGAAGAAGCCATGATGATGATATGCGAATCGCCGCCGGATATTCTGCTCACAGACATGAACATGCCCGGCATGAGCGGTCTGGAACTGACCGAACAGGTACTGAAAATTTATCCGGACACAGTGGTTATCGCGATAACCGGTCACAAAGATATTGAAACTGCTGTGGAATTTATGAAGCGGGGCGGATATGATTTTTTGCAGAAACCCATCAGCTTTTCCGCCATGAAGATTGCGCTGGAATCCGCCATGTACAGATTCCGTTTAAAGCAGGAACTGAAACAGGCGCACCAAGACCTGAAGCAGAAAAACCTTTTGCTTGAGCAGGAAATTATTGAAAGAAAATGGTGTGAAACATCGCTGAAAATTTCCGAGCAGAACTATCGGGATATTTTCGACAATGCGCCCATCGGCATTTTTCAGGCTTCTTTGGACGGCAGTCCTATCAAAGCAAATCATGCGCTTGCCCGGATGTTCGGTTATGATTCGCCTGATGAAATGATTTCTGATGTCAGAGATATAGGAACACAGCTTTATGCTGACCCTGCTGCTGAACGGAAACTGCCGGTTAAAGAATTGATGAAGCATGAAGGCTGGCTTTGCACCGAAAAGAAATTTCTTCGCAGAGACAGGTCTCCTGTTTATGTAAAAAACAAAATACGGATGGTCCGGAGCCGTGAAGGTATTTCCCTTTATCTTGAAGGCTTTAATGAAGACATCACAGAAGAAAAACAGCGGCAGGAACTTTTCAACATGGAAATGTCCCGTGCCAGAAAAATTTACAACCGGGTTCTGGAACCGTCTTTGCCTGTGATGACAAACATCGGCATCTATGTAAGATGTATTCCGGCGGATAAAGTCGGCGGCGATATGGTGGAAGTGCTGCAAACCCATGAAAACAAACTTCTTTTTTTTCTTGCCGATGTGACGGGACACGGCATTCCGGCTGCCATGACGGCAAACACGCTGAAAATGATCTTCAGGGAAGTAGCTGAAACTGTTTCTGACCCTCTTGAAATATGCAGACATTTGAACCGTGTTATACAGAAAATCATTCTCACTGACGACATTATTGCGGCATGTTGCGGACTGACAGACCCGGAAGCGATGACGCTGACCTACTGCCTTTGCGGCATTCCGTCTCCCGTCATCATCAGAGACGGTGAAAAGATATATCTGAAGCCGACCGGATTCCCGCTGGGTGTTTTTGACGATGCGGTTTACAGCGAGACAACGATTCCGCTCCGAAAAGACGATCTGCTGGTGGCATTTACCGACGGCATCACCGAGGCAAGAGACCGAAACGGCGAACTTTTCGGATTAAAAGGGGTCGAGAACAGTATCGGAACAAAGAAACATGATGTGTCTTCAGTGGTGGAAGATATTATCGCATCAGCGTCTCTGTTTCAGGGGGAAAACAGATTTCGGGATGATGTGATTATGCTGGCGATCAGTATGCGTGATGAAGAAGAATCTTCATCTTTTAAGCCTTTCAGCAGATTCTGCTCCCCGGATAAATGTATTTTTAAAACAAAAACAAAGCATATCAGTGTGGATGATGTCACCGATTTTTTTATCGGACATATCGGAGAAAAAACAGGCTGTTGTGCTGACAGGCTGAAAAAAGTCAAAGTTTCATTTTTTGAGATGCTGGTCAATGCGGTTGAACACGGGAATCTGGAACTGACAGAATTTAAAAAGGATCATGAGATTTATGATTCGGAAAAATATCAGAAAACTTATACAGAGCGGATGCAGTCGGACAAATACGGAGAAAGGCAGATTTTTATAGAATGCTCTTATAAATTCAACAGGATTGAGATTTCAATACAGGATGAAGGCAGCGGATTTGATGTGAATGCGGTTCCGGATCCGACACATGAAGACAATCTCGGCAAGATGTCCGGCAGGGGGATTTTTCTTGCCAAGATGAATGCGGAAAAAATGATGTATAATGATGTCGGGAACAAGGTTTCTCTGGTGTTCTGTTCATGAACTTTCTTGACAATGCCGTTAAGTTAAGGACGGACACAAATCCCCCCTGCCCCCCTTTAGAAAAGGCAGGGCTGTTAAGTTCTCGTTCCCACGCTCCGCGTGGGAACACCCGGAATGAGCGGAGTAGAGACGCACTGCCGTGCGTCTCTACAATTTCATTTTTGCACTCCGGAGGCGGACGCGGAGCGTGGGAACGAGATATACCGAGAACCTGACAGCCCTGCCGTCACTGACGCTTTCTTTTACAAATTGTAAAAAAAACCGACAATTCTGTTATCTGATCTCTTTGCCGAGCTTCTTTATGAATTATATTAATTATGTTTTATATCAATATGTTATTCAGTTTTTTCAGCTTTTGTCCGGCATTGGCACATCTGTTGCAGAAGCTAAGGTGTCATCGGTATTCTTTGAATACTTGAAAATACGGCATCAAAAAGGTCAGGAGTTGCGCAGTTGATGAAAAAAATCCGAGCAGCGAGCGTGAGCGGGCGGATGCTCGTGAGAAGCTGAGTTTCTTAAAGAAACTCAGCTTCTTAAACAGCCGCTTACGCTCCCGGCTCCGAGCCGGCTGCGTAACTCCTAGTTTGATTGCCGATAAAAAAAACAGTTTTTTAAAAAGGAGGAAAAAATGACAGGAAAATTGATAAGCAGAATGACACTGGCGATTGCGGTTTTGATCACAGGGACAATCCTGACTTGCAACACCGCAGGGGCGGAAGAAATACTCAAATACAGTTGCTCTGCCCAGGTTTATGAAGCATTCGGACAGGAAAGACTGGATGCTTTTACCAAAGAAACCGGCGTCAAGGTGGAACTGTATGTTTCCACTTCCGGCTCGGCTGTGTACCGCCTGATGAACGGTTTCAGCGATATGGCGAGTACTGCACGCCCCCTGTATTTCCGGCATAAGGAAAGCGGATATGTGGAAACGTCTTTTGCCCGTGATCCTATCGCGGTTATCACGCATGAATCCTGTACGGTAAAGGATATTACGGGCGAACAGGTGAGGAAAATTTTCAGCGGGGAAATCAAAAACTGGAAAGATGTGGGCGGACCGGATCAGCCCATTATCGTCATCGTGCCGGGAAAAGATACCGGCAGTTACAAAAACTTTGACCATCTGGCGATGGACCGCAAAGAGATTGTTTTTGATCTGATGAGTTATAAATCCACAATGGTTATCGAGACGGTAAAACAGTTCCCCTGGTCCGTCTCTTTTATCTCTTACGGCGCGGCGGTTACAAAAGCGGTTACAAAGACGCTCAAAGTCAACGGGCTTGATCCCAAAGAAAAAGGCTATCCGTATTATCAGACCTTTTCCTTTGTCACAAAGGGAGAGCCTGCCGGCAGTGCAAAGAAATTCATTGATTTTGCTTTGTCGGACAAAGGAATGCAGATTATGAGCGACAAAGGCATGGTGCCTATTCATAAATAGCCTTGATTTTGCATCGTATTTGCCGAGCCGGGGGCATATATGGGAAACAGAGACCTCCGGCGGGCATTTTACCCGTTTTCCCGACACTGATCTTTCCGGCTGATATTTTTGGACTCGTGCAGGGTGGGCAGTTTTGCTGACCGCCCTGCTACTGACTGAGAAGGGATCCCGTGAAAAAAGAATTTGAAATATTGATTGCAGATCGAAATCCCCATGTCAGAGAATTTCTGAGGCGTGAAATGACAGCGGACGGCTACCGGGTCCGGCTGGCAGAAAACGGACGTGAGCTTATCAAAAGAGCCTGTCATGACGAAGCGCCTGACTTGCTGATTTTGGACCCCGATCTCCCGGATGCGGAAGAAACAGACCTGATAAAAAAATTGCAGGAGCGGATGCCGCTTATGCCGGTGGTGATTCATACCTTTATCTCCGATTATGCCGCTTATGCTGAAATGTTAAAAACGGCTGTTTTTGTAGAGAAAAAAGGGAGCAGTATCGAGCTGCTGAAACAGGTGGTGGCAGATATTCTGAAAACATCAGTTCCCGGAGCAGACAGCATCCGGCCCCGGCTAAGAACAGATCAATTGTAAATAAAGCGGCTCCCGGCTAAGAACAGACAAACCTGCTTTTACAGTGGAGTGCTGAAATGAAATTTTAGCATAATGCTGAAATTCGCTTCGCTCATTTCAGCACATAAAGCACGGTAAAGCGGGTTTCAAACCCGCTCTACATTCAGGTGGATTTATCGCTTCTGTCCGCCGCAGACGCACGCAGACAGAAACCTGAAAACCTGTCCTGTCCGCTCTGTCTGCGGATGTCCGTGTGCGTCTGCGGCTGATATACATAAGCAATACAAATCTGACAACGTAAGAAAAGTGTGAAACATCTGATGGAATCAAAAGAAAAAAATTTAAATCACTCCTACTATAAATCGCTTACCCGAAACATGGCGCTGATTGTCATTATCGTCTCTTTTACGCCCATGCTGCTGGTAGGCGGAATTATTTATGAACAGTTTCAGGTATCTTACCGTGAAAAAGTGTATGCGCATCTCGAAGAATTGGTCAGAAAAAACAAGCAGAATATTGACGGTTTTCTGAAAGAAAAACTCGGCGACATCCGCTTTGTGGCAAGGAGTTTCACCTTTTATCAGATCAGCGACGAGGCATTCCTGCAAGACACGCTGACAAAGCTTCGGCAGGAATTTAACAATGCGTTTGAAGATTTGGGCGTTATCAATGATGAAGGCATTCAGATTGCCTATGCCGGTCCTTTCAAGCTGCTGAAAGCCCGCTATTCCGAAGCGGACTGGTTTAAAAAAGCACTCAGCAGCCAGTATGTTATCAGCGATGTTTTTCTGGGACTCCGGGGGCTGCCGCATTTTATTGTCGCGGTGAGACAGAATCATAACGGCAAATACTGGATATTGAGAGCGACCATCAATTTTCAGGCTTTCAACTCTCTTGTGGAAAATCTCCGCATCGGCAAAACCGGCTTTGCGTTTATTGTGAACAAAGAAGGCAAATTTCAGACCGAACCGGCTTTTGACGCGCTGCCGGATACGGCTTTTCTGAATGAATTTCTGCAAACTGACAAAAGAACAAAAGACGGCATCCATATTTCCGAAAAAACCTGCGCCTCTGATATAAAATGTATTTATGTGACAGCCCTTCTCAAAGACGGGAACTGGCTGATGATTTACAAACAGGACTCAAAAGACGCTTTTTCCGAGCTGAGAAATACACAGATGATCGCTTTTATCATCTTTTTCATGGGCGGTCTCTGCATTATCACCATGACGCTGATTCTGTCTAAAGGCATGGTGGAGCGCATTTCAAAAGCAGACCGGGAAAAGGAAATGATGAACCAGCAGGTCATTGAAACCGGAAAGCTTGCCTCCGTAGGCGAATTGGCGGCAGGCATTGCCCATGAAATCAACAATCCGGTTGCCATCAT
Organism: Desulfatirhabdium butyrativorans; assembly: GCA_022736535.1. GTDB lineage: Bacteria > Desulfobacterota > Desulfobacteria > Desulfobacterales > JAIFKL01 > JAIFKL01. The sequence continues at coordinate 16,885 of DZCT01000043.1, forward strand.
GGTGGAAGAAGCCGGATGGATAAAGGATCTGCTGGAAGAAGAGGAATTTAAGGAAGGAAAAAACCTTGCCGAATTTCAAAGGGCGCTGGAACAGATCAACACCCAGGGAAAGCGATGCAAGGAAATCACGCATAAACTGCTCAGTTTTGCCCGGAAAACAGATTCACGGGTTCAGAATGTTCAGCTCAATGACCTGATTGAAGATGTGGTCGGACTTTCGGCTCAAAGCGCAAAATACAATAAAGTCAGCATTGTCACAAATTTTGCAGAAGACCTTCCGCTGATAAAAGTATCGCATACGGAGATTCAGCAGGTGCTTCTGAACTTGATTAACAATGCGCTTTATGCTATGGAGAAAAAAGGCGGTACGATTGATATCGCCAGCCAGTTGGAAGAAGATCACATTGTCATCACTGTGGCGGACAACGGTCCCGGCATCCCCAAGGCAAACCTTGTCCGCATATTTGATCCCTTTTTTACGACCAAGCCTGTGGGAAAAGGAACGGGGCTGGGATTATCTATCTGTTACGGTATTATCAAAAAGATGGGCGGAGCAATTGATGTTCAGAGCGTTGTGGATGTGGGAACGACATTCCGCATTCGCATTCCGGTCAAAGAAAATTCAGCTTCCCCGTCGGGAAACTGAAATCAGGAGATTTTTTCTCGTTCCCACGCTCTGCGTGGGAATGCAGAGCCGCAATGCCGTTAAGTTAAGAGAAAAATGTAGGTCGGGGTGAGCCTGCGAACCCCGACATCATCCGGCAGGTGTTGGGGTTCGCAGGCTCACCCCAACCTACGAAATTGTTAACTTAACGGCATTG
>DZCT01000461.1 GCA_022736535.1 Desulfatirhabdium butyrativorans
AAAATTTCATTTTAGCACTCCGGAGTGCTGAAATGAGCGCAGCGAAATTTTAGCATTTAACATTTGCTAAAATTTCATTTTAGCACTCCGGAGTGCTGAAATGAGCGCAGCGAAATTTTAGCATTTAACATTTGCTAAAATTTCATTTTAGCACTCCGGAGACGGTGGCGGGCAACAAGTTGCCCGCCCTACAAATTTTCATATTTTTTTATGTTTCCGTTTTCAAGCCAAGGAGATAGATGATGAACTTAAAAACGCTCCAAGTCAGACTCTCCATCTGGACGGGTATCTGTTTGGTGACCGTATCCACGATCATTGTCATTGCTGCCGCAATCCATATAAGGTTCAGCGCTGAAACTGCGGGGGAAGAATCGGTCAGCGCCGCAAAACAGTGTGCCGTGGCTGTCTCAAAGCAATATGCCGTTGCTGTTCAGTCCGAACTGGAAAGCGCCCTTGACGCGGCGCGCATTCTTTCTCAGATATTTTCGGCAATGAAAAACAGCCTGTCCGAGCCTGTCCCATTCAGGGCAGATGACATCAGCAGCATTCTTAAAAATGTTCTGGAACAGCATCCCGAATTTATGAGCGTCTATATCTGCCGGCATCCTGACCATCCTGACATATCTGAGAAAGAAAATAAAACAGATGCCGACGCTGATATAAAGAAAGAGGACTCGGCAGTCCCTGACAGCAGCCCCGGATTTTTCTGTCGCCGGATTCGGGACCGGCAGGGCAACATCCTGCCCGGTCCCCCGGAAACTTATGAACGGGAAAATTATTATCTCATCCCGAAAAAAACAGAACAGGAATGTATTCTTGATCCTCACGCTTATACATTTCAGGGAAAAACAGAGATGATCATCTCTCTTGTCGCGCCGATTTTTGCAGATAAAACTTTTTACGGGATTGCAGGCGTTGATCTGAGCATTGATACGCTGCTCAGGCAGATTGACACTGTGAAAGACCGTTATTTCAGTGTGTCGGGCAGCGGTGCGCAGATGATGCTCATCAGTCATAACGGAACAGCGGCAACGGTGTCCGGAAAAGCTGAAACTGCCGGCTATGTCATGGAGCGCCCCGATGAAACCCGCTATCTTGAACAGGAAATGGCTGATATAAAAAAGGGCAGGGAAATCATAAAGACGGCGGAAAACCGTCTGGAGATATTTACGCCGCTGACCGTCGGAAAAACCGCCACCCCCTGGTCCCTTCTTATGACAGCGCCGATGTCGCAGCTAAGGGCTTCCGCCGATGCACGGACAGCCCGGTCAAACCGCAGCATCTTTAAAATAAGCGTCTTTGCGCTTGTATGTGTTCTTGCCGACTTTGTGATGCTGGGATACATTGCCCGAAAAGTTTCCAAATCCGTAAACCTCACGGCTTATATCTTGAAAGATATTGCCCGGGGAGACCTGACAAAGCGTGTGGAGCTTGAACCCAATGACGAACTCCGCAGAATGGCAAAATGGCTGAATGTCTCGCTGAACAATTTTCAGACCATGATCAAAGATATTGCAGACACGATTAAAATCCTGAACACTTCTTCCCGAAACATTTCTGAAATTTCATCCGGAATTTTTACGGGAACCAATGAAATATCTTCCAAATCCGCGAATGTCGCTTCTGCCACCGAAGAAGTGGCGATGAATATCAGCACCATGGCTTCCGCATTGGAACAGATGAGTGTGAACATACAGAATATTTCTTCCACCGCCAATCAGATGGCGCAGAACATGGAAGTCGTGACTTATGCCATAGAAGAGATGTCAGAAGCGATCAGGGATATTGCCCGAAATGCTCAGGACGGAGACAGAATCTCGGCGCAGGCAATGCTCATGGCAGATACAGCTACAAAAACCATGACCGCTCTGGGCGATGCGGCAATGGAGATTGACGAAGTGACCGAGGCCATCCGAAAAATTGCCGAACACACCAATCTGCTCGCGCTGAACGCCACCATTGAAGCCGCCTCTGCCGGGGAAGCAGGAAAAGGATTTGCGGTTGTGGCAAAAGAAATCAAAGACCTTGCCAATCAGAGCGCACGGGCTGCTGAAAATATTGCCAAACGGATCAAAGATGTGCAGAAGAATACCATGGAAGCTGTCAGAGTGATAGACGAGGTATCCGGTATCATCAGCACGGTCAAAGCCTCATCCAGCATGATAATGAAATCGGTTGAACAGCAGACCCTGACTTCAAACAATATTTCGGTGAGCGTCCGGCAGGTCAATGTCGGCGCGCGCAGCATTGCCTCATCCATTGCCGAGGTGGCAAAAGGTTCTGATGATATGTCCGGCAATGCCGGCGAAGCCGCAAAAGGCGCCAATGAAGTGGCTTTGAACATTCACAGCATCAGCAAGCGCGCGGGCGATGCAAATGCCGACGCGGAAAAAATAAACCGATCAGCAGAAACATTGGGCGATATTGCCAATCAACTACAGGAAATGGTCGGCAAATTTAAGATAGAATCCTGATAAAGTAAGAAGCATCGAAGATGCGTAATATTTGTAGAGAGAATCTTTGAGAAGTGGAAACCGGAAATGAAGATAAAAATCCTTATCGTGGATGATTCCCGAATTTTTCGCAGCGCGATTGAAGAAAGTCTGTCCGGCGAAAAAGATATTGAAGTCATCGGTTCTGTATGGAACGGTACAAAAGCAATTGAATTTATTGAATTCAATCATCCCGATCTGGTGACGCTCGATGTGGAAATGCCGGGCATGGACGGTTTGGAAACACTCAGAGCCATTCAGAAAATCAACGCGTCAAATCCGGATTTTCCGCCCATCGGCGTGATCATTATCAGTTCTTTTGCCCGAAAAGGTGCTGACATCACGATCTCTGCTTTGGAAGCCGGCGCGTTTGACTTTATCACAAAACCTGAAGGCAAAAGCGCAAAGGAAAGCATGGAAATCCTCAGCCGTCAGTTGATTGTCGCCATAAGGCAGTTCATATCCATGCGGATTTCTCGGGATAAACGTCTCAGCTCGGTCAGCAGAGCAGCCGGCAAGCCCGTCCCCCCTGCGGGAATGTCAGCGAGTGCGAGTGCCGAACGCGGGAATGAGGCAGATAAGACTTTCTCTCAGGCGGCGAGAGAGCGACGTGGCATTTCCCGTCCTTCAAAGGTCCGGGCAGTCCTTATCGGGGTGTCCACCGGCGGCCCCAAAGCATTGGCTGATATTCTGCCCCGGCTTTGCGAAAAATTGGAAATTCCCATATTCGTTGTTCAGCACATGCCCCCGACCTTCACGCAGTCGCTCGCGGACAGTCTGAACGCCAGATGCCGTTTTACAGTGATCGAAGCCAGAAATAACGAAGTGGTGAGACCCCGTTATGTTTACATCGCGCCCGGAGGAAAACAGCTGCTGCTGCGCCGTAGCGGGGGCGATGTTTTTCTGGTTGTCAACTCCCAGCCCCCGGAACGGGGATGCCGCCCCTCTGCGGATGTGCTTTTCCGCTCGGCTGCAACAGTCTATCACGGCGAAGTCATTGCGCTGATTCTGACCGGCATGGGCGCGGACGGTACAAGGGGCGCAGCCGCGCTCAAACGCACCGGGGCATACATCATTGCCCAGGATGAGGAAAGCGCTGTGGTGTGGGGAATGCCCGGCAGCGCGCAGGCATCGGGGAATGTGGATGAAATGCTGCCGCTGACAAAGATTGCCGATACGGTTGCCGCTTTTGTGCAGAAATGACCGGGATTTTAAGCATTAAGGGATTTTCAGGATGGATACCCAATCTCTGTTGAAAGTATTCTCTCGCAGACCGCAGGGCAACCGCTGTGTCTTCTGTGGGGAATTTTTGTTTCCCACAGAGGACAGCCATTTTTGTCATTTTGCGTGAAAACGTCCTCGGAGTGCTGAAATGAGCG
>DZCT01000462.1 GCA_022736535.1 Desulfatirhabdium butyrativorans
AAAAGATGTGCTTGCAAAAAAGAAATAATTGTGAAGATGTTCGATTGTATTACCTTTACCCCGGAGATTGGCTGGATGCAAAAATCCCTGTAAAATTTTTTTCAATGATACGCGGCGATTTACGTTTTACAAAAAATGATTATTATGTTATTAACCGTGGTGCTATCATTTACGGAGGAACAGACCGTCTGAAGTTTGAATCTGTTCAACCTGTCATATATGACGGCGTAAAATGTCTTGATTTTGAGGCTGTTCAACCTTATTTTACAATAAGTTTAAGAGGTTATACGCAGGCTTGGATTTTCCGGGGGGATCAACTGAGAAATTCGGGAACATGATTATAACTATTATACTTTATTAAAAATAAAAAGATTCTCGCAAAGCACGCAGAGGGCGCAAAGACAGAAAGACGATGCCGCAGCCTGCGACTTTCAACAGTTTCCACTGGCATTGCGGCTGTGTCCGAGATTCAGCCGATTATTTCGGATAAGCGGCTATTATCTGCTTAGGTTTGTTTTATGTTCAGAAACCAAAAAGTGATTGTCGTGATGCCGGCTTACAATGCGGCACAGACATTGAAAAAAACATACAATGAAGTCATGGCTCAGGAAATTGCGGATTTGGTGATTGTTGTGGACGACAAGAGCCGGGATGAAACTGTCGCCATCGCCCAAACCCTGCCGAATACCCTTGTGCATGTTCATGAAAAGAATCTCGGCTACGGCGGCAATCAGAAATCCTGTTACAGAATCGCGATTGAGCAGGGCGGCGATATTGTCATCATGGTTCACCCGGACTATCAGTACACGCCGAAGCTCATACCGGCAATGGCTTCGCTGATCGGCAACGGACTTTATCACTGCGTGCTGGGGTCAAGGATTCTCGGCGGCTATGCCCTGAAGGGCGGAATGCCGGTGTGGAAATATATCGCCAACCGGTTTCTGACGCTTGCGGAAAACATGCTGATCGGCGCAAAACTCTCCGAATATCACACGGGCTACAGAGCTTTTTCCCGTGAACTGCTGGAGAAGCTGCCCCTTGAAGTCAATTCCGATGATTTTGTGTTTGACAATCAGATGCTTGCACAAATTGTCTGGTTCGGCTATACCATCGCGGAAGTCAGTTGTCCGACAAAATATTTTCCGGAAGCCTCTTCGATTAATCTGTCCCGAAGCATCACTTACGGTTTCGGGTGTTTGGAAACCGCGCTGACCTTCCGTCTGTGCAAAATGAAACTCATGGCTTCAGCTTTATTTCCCGATGATTTAAGGATGTGACAAAATGAAACTGTCTATAGCCATTCCCATACATAATGAGCAGGAAAACATAGAGATATTGTATAAAGACCTCGTAAAAGTCTTGGAAACAGTTGAAGCTGATGTCGAGATTATTTTTGTCAATGACGGGTCAGGCGACAACTCCGGAAACATATTGGATGCACTTGCGGAACGAGACAATCGGGTCAAAATTATCCACCTGCTCCGCAACTACGGACAAACCGCTGCAATGATGGCAGGATTTGATCACTCCTCAGGCGATATTATCATCACAATGGACGGAGACAACCAGAATGATCCGGCAGATATTCCCGAACTTTTGGCTAAAATGAATGAAGGCTACGATGTTGTCAGCGGGTGGCGAAAGGACAGAAAAGACGCCAAAATTTCCCGGATCATTCCGTCCCGGATTGCCAACTGGCTGATTTCCAAAATCGGCGGTGTCAAACTCCATGATTACGGCTGTTCTTTAAAGGCATATAAAAAAGAAGTAATAAAAGATGTGAGGCTTTACGGCGAAATGCACCGCTTTATTCCGGTTTTCACATCATGGAGAGGAGCAAAAGTCGCTGAGATAACAGTAAATCACCATCCACGCCGTTCAGGCGCATCGCATTACGGACTTTCAAGGGTGGGAAGGGTGATACTGGATTTAACCCTTATAAGATTTTTGGATAAACATTTGCAGCATCCGATTCACCTGTTCGGCGGGTTCGGACTGCTTAATTTTCTGTTTGCAACTATCTCGTTTTTAATAATGGTTTATTATAAATTCTGGGGAGGAAAGTCATTCACACAAACCCCGCTGCCCACACTGACTGTCCTTTTTATTCTGATAGGATGCGTGGCTGTTCTGATGGGAATGCTTGCGGAAATCATCATGCGGACATATTACGAATCCCAACAGAAAAAACCTTATCATATTGATAAAATTATAAAAAAAATAGAATTATAAATACGCCCGGCCTTCGTCAGAATGACATTCCGGAGTGCATTGTCATTTCGAGCGCAGCGAGAAATCTTTCCGTCCCGTAGGGATACGCCTGCGGCGTGCCAAAACGGATAATAGTGACAATAAAGGAGTTTTTCTCGAATCCGGAGTGCGTCATCTTATAAAAGTGGAGCGCAGCGAATTTTAGCACAAATGCAAATGCTGAACCGATCTTATAAAATGGGTCATTTCAGCACTCCGGACCGGAATACCGAATTTTTGAGACTGAACTGATATGTGCGGAATATGCGGTTTTACAGGGAAAGGAAGCCTGCGGGATATTGAAGAGATGGCACAAGCCATGACTCACAGAGGACCCGATGACGGCGGCTTTTGGCATGATCCGGAAAAAGCGGTTTATCTCGGACACAGGCGGCTTTCCATCATTGACATATCCGGCGGGGCGCAGCCCATGTGTACCGCAGATAAAGCACTGGGGATTGTATTTAACGGTGAAATTTACAACCATATCGAACTGCGGGATGAACTTCAGAAAAAGGGACATATTTTTCAATCCGACCATTCGGATACGGAAGTGCTATTGTATGGATTTCGGGAATGGGGAACTGATCTGCCGAACCGGCTCAACGGCATGTGGGCTTTTGCCATTTATGACAGAACCCGGAATATCCTGTTTTTAAGCCGGGACCGCTTCGGCAAAAAACCGATGTTTTATACTCTTCAAAATCAGACATTTGCCTTTGCATCGGAATTAAGCGCTCTGATAAAACATTCGGCTGTAGAAGCGTCTGTTTCTCAGCGCAGTCTGAAAAAATATTTTGCTTACGGCTACATACCGGCACCCCATTCGCTGTATGCCGGCATTCATAAGCTTCCCGGCGGACACAATCTGACCTTTGACCTGAGCAACTTTTCCATGAAGGTTTGGAAATACTGGGATTTTGTGTTGGAGCCGTTTGACTCTGTTCCCAAAAATCCCGAAGCAGAATGGGGGGAGCAGTTGCGGGAACTGCTGCAAAAAGCTGTTCAGCGCAGGCTCATGTCGGATGTGCCTTTAGGCGTATTTCTGAGCGGCGGCATTGATTCATCATCCATCACAGCTTTTGCGGCTCAAAGTCTGGGCGGAGAAAAACTCAAAACCTTTTCCATCGGTTTTCAGGAGGCAAGTTTTGACGAATCCCGATATGCTGCTGTAGTTGCAGGGATTTTTAAAACCGATCACCATTTGAAAGTGCTTTCCATGGAACTGGCGCGGGAGCTTCTGCCGGAAATCGCCGCGCGCCTGGACGAGCCGATGGGAGACAGTTCTATTCTTCCGACTTATCTGCTCAACCGGGAAACTCGGAAGTATGTAACCGTCGCGCTGGGGGGAGACGGGGGCGATGAGCTTTTCGCGGGATATGATCCCTTTCACGCGCTGAAATTAGCGGAACTTTATAACAGGCTGATTCCCGGTCCCGTGCATCAGGGCATCAGAATGGCGGTCAGCCGTCTGCCCGTGTCCCATCGCAATATCAGCATAGATTTCAAGCTGAAACGCACATTAAGGGGACTCTCCTATCCCAAACACCTTTGGAATCCGGTATGGCTGGGACCGTTAGAGCCGAAAGAATTGCAGGAACTGTTTCAGGAGCCT
>DZCT01000463.1 GCA_022736535.1 Desulfatirhabdium butyrativorans
CGGACAACCGAGACAATATCAACGGGCGTGAAATATTTCCGCAGAATGGAAAAACGTTCAAATCCGATGGGATACAATGAAGTTCCTTTTACAAAAGAATCAGATACATAAAGTGCTGTGTAGCGGTCGGGTCTCAGTATTCGGAAGATTTCTGCAATGACTTTTTCCATTGCTTCATAATATGCAGGCGTTCCCGCATCAAGTTTTCCGATGCAGCGGGGATTGTCCGAATACTGAATATGGGTGGAATAGGGCGGATCAACAAAGACAAAATCGGCTTTTTCGTCTTCAAGCGGGAGATGGCGGGCATCAGCGCGAAAGATGTCGGCTCGGCTCGGCTCAATGTCATAGCCCAGCGCGCGGCGTTCAATATCCCGCGCCACGTCAAGCGTGGTGCCGCTCCCGCACATGGGATCCACCACTAAATGCTTCCGTTTTGAATATCGCTGCAACAGATTCCAGATAATATAGCTGGGCGTTGCGCCTTTGTAGTGGGGATCGCCCTGTTCGGCGTCTCCGTAGTGCTGGGAAGGATAATCCCACAGCGTCGTCACCTGAAGGCGAAGCGGCGGTTTGTTGAATTTTACGGTCATAGGTATATCAATTTTCAAGGGTGAGAGGTTCGGGGTGAGAGGTTCGGGGGACTGACCTCTCACCCCGAACCCGCGCCCCCCTCAAGGGCGGATTTCAGGCGGATACCGTTTTTTACTGTTCTTTTACCTTATCCTGCCCCGGGCTTCCCTGATCCTTTATCGCGTCTTTCTTCACATCACTCTGTTTTTCTTCAACTTTATTCTGTATAACAGGCATTTCCATTTTATTTTGTCCGACAGGCATTTCCATGGGCATTCTCCCTTTTCCTTTTCCTTTTGCGCCTGTCTGATTCAGCCCCTGCTGCTGAAACTGTGTGGTCAACTGGTGAAAACGATCATAGCCCAATAATTTTCTGACTTCAATCAAAAATTTAAACTGCTCGGTATTAAGATTTGCCCGGGCATCTGTCATTTTCTTGAACCGTTCTAAAGAAGCGGTTTCATTAAAATCTTTTGTATCCAGCGTGCCTTCCAGATCAAGTTTTGTTTTTGAGACTTCACCTGTAATATCAATGAGTTTTCGGCGGCTTTCCATGAACAGCGCATCCAGCTTTTCCATTTCCTGAGATGTGAGTTTAAGCTGTTCGCCGATTCCCGGCATCCGCCACCATCTGCCGGCAGGTATTGTCATTTTCATGCTTGAACCTGCGCCCATCGGATAATTGCCCTGCGCGGCGCAGATGCCGGATATCAGCAGAGACAGTATCAGTGCCAAAAAAATCTTCTGTTTCATTTAATTTTTTTACCTCCGTAACTTAAAAATAAAAAGTAAGTTAAACTGAATTTGACATAATCATCTGTTCTCGTTCCCACGCGGCGCGTGGGAATGGGAAACATACCGGAATTAAGGAATTTTCAGAAATATTCTGAGATACTCTTTGTATTTATTCTTTAATCTCTTTGAAATCAGCCCTCCTTGTTGAATCCTGTTCAGCACTTCTGATGAAACTGATTGATATGGCTGTGAATTGCCTCTGCTGATCTGATTTTGAATGACAGCAGGATCAACCTCCCGCGTGTCTTTGTAATTGATTACAGACTCATGCTTGACAAAAGGGTGATCGCCCGGTTGTAAAACACAGGATGTATCAGAGTTGTTACGCTTTGAGGTTAAATTTACACAAAGGTATTTCCCGCTCCGAGCAGGGGCGATAACCACAAATAAATGTTTATCATTAGGCGGAATGGACAATAAAAAAGTATCGCCGACATTTAGCCCGTCTGACATTTCTGATATTCCTTCGTTCAGCTTCCAAGCAGCATGTCAAAATAATTTTCTCTGAGAATATCTTTTCGGAGAGATTTTATATCATCTTCGGTTTTTCCCAATTTCCGAAACATGTCCTCAATATGAATCGGAATTGCGCTTCCGTGAGGGTCCTGCCATTCAGGTATGAAATGGGTTAAATTCGATAATTCCCATACATTTATGTGACCAAAAACTTTGTAAACTCCTTCAATAATTTCTTCCTCTTCTTCACAAAGTCCGCCTTTTCCCGGATCCGCGCATAACTCGACGCAATATTGGTAAGGGGAGGAAATGTATTTAAACCAGGGGTTGTCTTTATCATATAAGGGACCATGGTTTATCAAATCATATACTTTACTCAGAACCGGTCCGTGATCCATTGAAACGTACTTGTCTCCCGTAATGGTGCTGTCCATCCTGTCCAAAGCTGTCCGATCCGCGATATAAAGCAGTTTGATCAGTTTCATATACTCCATAGGCTGCCTGTTCAATTTTAAAAAAAGAGCCGCAGCCTGAACTGTTTTTAAGGGATCATAATTAAATTCCATTTCACGCCTCCTTCTGCTGACAGGCGGGCTGTCCGTAAGATGGAAATATTCATATAAAAATCCGGCAGCAGAGCGCGCTGACGACTCGCCCCTGCATATCAAATCCGGTTTTTTCAGGCAGCCGAAAGAGACCGGCCGAGCAAACCGAAAGGTCCCTCGCGATTCCGGGTTTCTTCCACGGGGACGACAAACTCCATAAATTCGTCATTCATATAACCGTAAGATTCTACAGAAATATCCATATAGAAGTCCGGCAGCGGATTTTCCTCCAGCGCACGGATTTCCGTCATAAGCTGCTGGTCTTGTTCCATTTCGTGAATAAGATCAGCGAGCTGATTTTCCTGAGAACCCTTGAAAAGCGGCTCCCAGAAAACGCCGACAGTCAGCAGAATCACAGCGGCAAATCCCGCGGCTACGGGACGAAACAGCCATACACGGCTTTTTTCCTGAGAAATTATCGGGATTTTTTTTCGGGGCATGGGAGCATAATTTTCGGACATAAACCCCAGACGATCTAATTCTTTCTCAAACTGCTGTTTTTTTTTCTGACAGACCGGACATGCGGAAAGATGTTTTCGCACACCGAACCTCAGCTCATCTTCGGCGATGACTGCCCAGATAAGTTCATTTTCATCCAAATGGATAGGATTGTCTTTCATGATGTGAACCCCCGCAAATAGTTGCCTGCCGGAATGACTGTGAAATCATCATTCGGAACTGTTTGTTATCAGATCACGAAATTCGGCATTTTCTCTGAATTTTTTCAAGGCTCTGTATAAATGCGTCTTGACGGTGCTTTCATTTTTCTTTAATACTTCAGCAATTTCTCGGATTCCCATAAGGTCTGAAAAGCGCAGCAGAAAGACCTCTCTTTCCCAGCGGGACAGGCTGTCTGCAAACTTCCGGAACTGCTCCCGAAATTCTTTTTTCAGCATATCTTTTTCAGGACTGTCCGATTTTTCGGTCAGCACTGCCCCGGATGCCTCCACATCTGCCGCTGTGCCTAAAAAGGCAAGGAGTTTTTTTTTCCGATGGAAATCCGTGACACGGTTGACCGCAATACGGAAGAGCCAGGGTCTGAAACGCTCCGCATCTTTCAGATCAGGCAGATGCTTCATCATCTGCATCAAAATATCCTGCGTCAGGTCTTCGGCATCCATGCGGGAACGCACACGGTAGTAAACCATGCGGAAAATGTCCCCGTGAAAAAGCGTCAGCAATTCATCCAAAGCTGCTTTGTTACCGGCGCCGGCTTTTTTTACCAAGATTGAAATCTGATTGTCGCTGTCTGCCATCCGATCAAAGTTTTCTGTGTGTTTCCGTCTTTGGGAAAATCCATGTTTCTCGCAGAGCGAAAGAATGACCTTTCCGAATTTATTCTTTTTTTTCTTTGCGGACTTTGCGTGCTTTGCGAGAACCTTATACGGATTCGCTTTCAAAATCCCTGTTTTTCCGGAGTGCGAAAATAGAGCG
>DZCT01000044.1:0-2301 GCA_022736535.1 Desulfatirhabdium butyrativorans
TAAAATATATCTTTGCGGAACTTCGCGCTCTTAGCGTCCTCTGCGGTTAAATAAATGAACCGCTTTTATTTAACCGCAAAGGACGCGGAGAGACGCAAAGTTAAAATATATCTTTGCGGAACTTCGCGCTCTTAGCGTCCTCTGCGGTTAAATAAAAGAGGATATTTTCAACTGCGTAACTCCTAATCAATATGAAAGGAGACGGACATGAATACAGGCGACAATGATTTTATTCCGAAAAAAGAGATTTACCGTATCCGCATTGCAAAAATCGTTGATACGGTTATGAAAGAGGACGAAATTTTTCAGGAAGAACTGAATCGGGAGAAAACGGTTGAATTTCTGATCAAGATTATGCAGAAATTTTCTGTCGAGGATTTTCTCGGAATTGATGACGCGGAACTGAAAAAAAGAATCAGCAGGCTGATGGCATGGAATATGCTTTCCGGACTGCTGGATGATTTCACTCCCGAGCAGAAAAGAATTTTCAACGAAGCGGTCAGAGGGGTGTGAGGGCTTATGAACTATCTTTTAGATACGAATATTGTAAGCGCATTTATCAAAGATTTCAGAGAGATAGAGAATCGGATTTATCAGATTTCCGGCGAGGGAAATGAAGCATTTATCAGCATTGTTACCCATTATGAAATCAGACGGGGACTTTTAGCTGTCAATGCTGTCCGAAAAATGAAGATTTTTGAACAATTTTGCCGAAGAGTCAGAATTTTATTTCTTGACACAATCAGAATATCCGAAAAAGCTGCTGAAATCCATACCGAACTGAAAAAGCAGGGCTGTCCGATTCCCGACAATGACATACTGATCGCCGCAACCGCATCATGCCATAAGCTTATATTGGTTACAAATGATAAGCATTTAAATTATATCAGGGAACTACGCATTGAAAACTGGCTCGGAAATGGGATGTAGAATATCTGATGAACTCTGTCCCTGTAATTCTTCGCTTCGCTCAGAATGACTCTTCCGAATCGCCTGCTTCTCTACACTGCTACCAAAATTTCTCGGTGAATCTTTTTTTATCTTTGCGTCCTCTGCGTCTTTGCGAGAGATTCTTCCGCTGAGAGATTGCTAATGCTTATCCGGCTAAAAATTCAGTTGGATATGTGCAAAAGCAGAGGGCTTTGTCTGTCCTACCGCGCTTTCTTTTTTTCCCACAGGAAACTGAGCGGAAAATTTTACAGAAAACAGGTCCCTCGAACCCCAGACAAGCCAGGGATTCACAATCACAGAAGGGTCATTTGCATTGATGATGTTGTAAAGTTCCACGGATGTCATGCGGGCAATCGGATATTTGGCGCCCACAAACACATTGTCCCTGCCGATAACGCTGCGCTCGCCGTTGAGATAAGCTAACCGGTCATTCAGCGAATATTCCTGCGGCGAGCTTTTGCCCTGACCGTCCTGATAGTATTCCAATACAAGATACAGTTCATTTTCAAAAGTATAATCCATGCCGATCAGAAATTTGGAATGATCTTTCAACTCTTTTGCCGAAAGCCCTTTTTCATCATCTTTGCTGTCAAGCCATGCGCGGCCGCCTTCCGCATGAAGTCCGAGCCTTCCGATTTCGCTGCTGACGCCTGCTGTCAGCAGCCGCCATCTCACAGGTACGGTTGCCGCTTCCGACGGAACCGAGCCGTTTATCATGCCCTCATAATCGCTTTCCTCCCGGGTGATTTCTGAGTAATGAATTGCCAAATCCAGCACATCGGTATGCGCTTTCATCCGAACCTGATAATCGCCGTCTTTGATGTTCGGATAAGCGTCATCATCACGGTTTCCGAAAGAATAAAACCCGCTGATTTCATAGGCGCCCGGAAAAGACCCGGTCGGGAAAAGATATGAAAAATACGCGGCGGTACTTGCCTCACCTTTATAGAAGGGATCAAAGGTTTTTTTCGGATTGAAAAGATCGGCAGGCGTCCAGCCCCAGCCGCCTGTTTCTGTAAGATATTTCTGAAAACCGAAATGAAATGTCATATCGCCCGGATAAAAGGAAATATAAACTTCTTCAGGTTCGGCATAGCGGTCATGCAACGGATATGCGGAATAGGGATGTGTCAGCGATTCGGTCACATTTTCAATTTCTTCAATGCTCCGAGCCTTGAAAAATGAGGTGTCTCTGAGATAGCCGCTGAAGTCAATTTCTCCCCCTGAAGCTGTTCCCCGTAAAAAAATCGTTCCGAACAGCCCTGAAAGAATGAAAAATATTGCAGCAAATAAATATCTGACGTTACGGCATTTCATTTTTTTTCTCAATGATAACAGAAGTTTTTCCCA
>DZCT01000044.1:2401-8652 GCA_022736535.1 Desulfatirhabdium butyrativorans
CAGAGTTTTTTAAATTCTCTGTGGGAGACATTTTTTTCCCACAGAGTTCACAGAGGAGAAAAGCCCACGGAGAACACAGAGTTTTTTAAATTCTCTGTGGGAGACATTTTTTTCCCACAGAGTTCACAGAGAAGAAGAGCCCACGGAGAACACAGAGCGTTAAAAAAAACTCTGTGTTCTCTGTGGTCTTTTAAAACTCTGTGAACTCTGTGGGAAACTTAAAAATATATATTATGTATATACCAGAAACAGGAAAGGGATTCAACAGAAAAAAAGTTTTTCAGTTTTCAGATGTCTGTCTGTGTGCGTCTGTGTGCGTCTGCGGCAAAAAACAGAAGCGGATCAGTATATGTCAATATCTTCAAGATTCCGCATGACAGTTCCGTCCGGATGTGCTATTGATTGTATCAATTCAGCATATTTTTTCATAAATGAAACAGGAAAGCCGCATGTCCCGAATCAAAATCCTCCCTGAAAACATTTCCAACAAAATCGCAGCCGGCGAGATTGTCTCGCGGCCCGCGTCCGTGGTCAAAGAACTGATTGAAAATTCTTTGGATGCGGACAGCACACGGATCATCGTCGAGATCGGACAGGGCGGGCGGTCTCTCATCCGTGTTTCCGATAACGGCACGGGCATGGGCAGAGACGACGCACTGCTCGCGATTGAACGATATGCAACGAGCAAAATATTTACAGACGCTGATCTGTTTTCCATCAAAACACTGGGTTTCAGAGGCGAAGCCCTGCCGAGCATTGCCGCGGTCTCGCGCTTTACGCTCGAAACCCGTGACAGCTCGTCCGAAACCGGAACACGAGTTGTTATCGAGGGCGGCAAACTCAAAGATGTCTCCGAAATCGGCGCGCCCAAAGGCACGCTCATCAGCGTGGCGCAGCTTTTTTTCAACATGCCTGCCAGACGGAAATTTCTGAAAACCGTCGGCACGGAAACGGCTCATATTGCAGACACGGTGACAACCATCGCACTGAGCCGCCCCGATGTGGGATTCCGGCTCATCCATAACGAAAAAACAGTCAAAAACTGGACGCCGGTGCCTGATCCTTTTGACAGAGTTGCGGAGATTCTCGGAAAAGATGCACGAAACGAGCTTTATCCGCTCGCATTCGGGGACGAGTCGGTGTCTCTTTCCGGCTGGATTGCTTCTCCCCGAATCACCCGCAGCGCGTCAAAAGATATTTATGTCTATGTCAACAGCAGGTTTGTAAAAGACAGAATCATTCAACATGCTTTGTTTGAAGGATATTCCGGAAAACTGATGAAAGGACATTTTCCGGCGGCAGTGCTTTTTCTCAAAGTGCCGGCAGATCAGGTGGATGTGAATGTCCATCCGGCAAAGAACGAAGTTCGGTTTGCCCGGCAGAACCGCATTCACGGGGCTGTGGCAAAAGCCGTATCCGATGCGTTGACTCATGCGGAACGGGGCAAATGGGCATTGCCTGAAAAGCCGGTGAAATTGCCGCATCTTTCCGAGCCGGATACCTGTTTCAAAGACCCGGAAAAAGAAATGTTTCCTCCGCTGACCGATTTTATAAGATCAGGCAATTTCAGCACGCCTTCATTTTCCCTGCGAGAAGGAAAAGCAGAAAAAAATGTTGTGATTCAGGCAGAAGCGGAACATCCGCCTGCGGAACGTAAAAGTGCCGATACCGGACAGACATCGCTCTGGGAGAAAAAGCCCTTCGGAGACCTGCATATCATCGGGCAGTTTCACGGGACTTACATCTTATGCGAGTCCGCAGAGTCGCTGATGCTGATTGACCAGCACGCGGCGCATGAACGGATTTTTTTTGAGAAGTTAAAGCGGCAGTATCAGGAGGGACAGAAAGCGAGTCAAAGTCTTCTGATTCCGGAAGTCATTGAGCTTGGCTGGATTGAAGCGGAAGCGGTTGAAAAATTTCTTTCATATTTTGAAGAAATCGGATTTGAAATCGAGGCATTCAGCGGAAATACGGTTGTTGTGAAATCTGTTCCCGCGTTGCTGGGACAGGGCGAAGTCAGATCACTCGTCTTGGAAATCGCAGAAAAGATAAGAGCGTTTGATGCCGTGTCCGAATTGGAAAAGGCAATGGATGAATGTCTCATGCTGACAGCCTGTCACTGCGCCATACGGGCAAATCAGCAGCTTTCCTTTGAGCAGATCAGGACGCTGCTGCATCAGTTGGATGAATGCGAAAATCCTTTCCACTGCCCCCACGGCCGCCCCATCCGCATCAACTGGACGCTCCGACTGATTGAAAAGTCTTTTAAACGGACAGACTGAAGACTTGATTTTCTGCTTTCAAGTCATAAAAAATCAGGCGAGACCGCAGGCAGGCTCGCGCGCAAATCCAGACCTTTCACCTGATTTCCGCCTTTTCTTTTTGCTTCTTCCAAAGACTTGCGGACCCCGTCCGTCAGAAAAGCGGGAGAAAAAGTTTTTGAGGGAATGAGAGTCCCTGCCCCGGCACTGACAGTAATGTAATTCTTTATCGGGGAACATCGGTTCGGAATATTGAGTTTTTTAATATTCCTGCTCATGGTCTCCGCCACAAAGAGCGTGCCTTTCATGTCGGTTCTGGGCAGGATCACGGCAAATTCTTCTTCGCTGTATCTTGCCACAACATCCATGGGACGGTTGACCGAATTTTCAAGCGTTTTTGCAATTTTCTTGAGACAGTCATCCGCAGCCGCCGGGGAGTATTCTTTTTTAAATTCGATGAAATAATCTATGCTTATCATCACTGATGACAGCAGGGTTTTTTCACGCACGCCCAGCCGCCATTCCAGTTCGAGAACCCGTTCAAAACGGCAGCGGTCCGCAATGCCCGTGACCGTATCGAGAGATGACAGTTCCATGCCCTCGCAACAGCGTTTCAGTTCAAGGTGAGGTTTGACTCTGGCTTTTATGATCGCCGCGTTGAGAGGTTTTTCAATGTAGTCTGACGCGCCGAGTTCAAAGCCTTTGATCTCATCCTCTTCTTTCTCTGCCGCTTTGATGAAAAGCACAGGAATGCGATGCGTTTTTGCGTTATCATTCAAAGTCTTGCACATATCGCATCCTTCTGCTGTAAAGTCTGAAAGAATGAGATCGGGGTGAAAGTCGGACAGGGCAATCTCAATCGCCTTGTCTCTGTCGGCTGTAGAATTGATTTTGCAGTCAGGCTCCAAAGCCCGCTCAATGATTTGAACATCTTCAGGAATGCTGCTGAATATCAAAATATGCTGCTTCAAAGGTTTTTACCCCCTCTTATGCAGGTCATGTCCGCGACATGCCCGTGTTTTTATGAACCCCGTATTTCTGAATTTCCTGCAACATGCTCAGGCTTTGTCATCCAGAAATTTTGCAACCGAAACAAATTTCACTTCAGGAACATCTTCGGGCCGATTCTTGATGCTGATGGCGTCCGATGTTTCATAAACGTAGAATTTCTTAATGTCTTTGGTTTCCATATCTTTTTTGATGATCAGATTGTCCACATAAATACTGTATGTCGCAATCGGATCGGTGTAGCCTTTGACGGTCACAAAATCAGGCGTCACCGCGATGGCAACGCCTTTGAAAAAGATTTTTCTGACTTTCATATAGGTGCCTTCGGTAATCTTGATATGGGCAATGGGGCATGCCGCTTCCATCCGGTTGGCAAGGTTGGTGGTTTCTCCGATGCTGGTATATTCAAGTTTGTCATTGCATCCGATGGCGCCGACAAGGACTTCTCCGCTGTTCAGTCCGATGCGCATTTCAAAGAACGGCTCGTTTTTCCGGCGTCTTTCCGCGTTGATTTCCCGCATTTTCTTCTGCATTTCAATCGCTGCCATCACCGCCCTTTCCGCGTGATTCTCCACCGCTACCGGCATACCGAAGAGCGCCACAATCGCATCGCCGATGTATTTGTCCGGGAATCCGCCGTATTTCTTGAGAATCGGAACCAGCGTGCCGAAATAGGCATTCAATACATCCACTGCTTCGCCGGCGGTCATTTTCTGCGTGATGGTGGAAAAACCGGCAAAATCCGTGAACATCACCGTACAGTCCGCTTTTTGGCCTCCCAGCACAATTCCTTGTCTGGCAGCCATTTCCGCCAGTTCTTTTGAAAGGAATTTCTCCAGAGTTTCCATCAGGTTGAGACGTTCTTTCTGTCCCTTTGTCATAAGATTGAACTGCTTGGTGAGTTCGCCGAATTCGTCTTCTTTGAGGATAGGCACTTCATAGTCATAGTTTCCGTGCGCCACTTCTGCCGCGCCTTTTGTCAGTTCCGTAATGGGCCGGGTCACGAAACCGCTGAGAACTTTTGCAATGCCCGCCACCATGACCGTCAGGATAATGATAATGCCGCCCACCATCATAAAAATCTTCCACAGCAGTTTTTTGACAATATCTGCATTAAAATCAATAGAAAACATATTGTACAGACCGGAGAGGTCTTTTTGGGTCAGCCATACGGTAAACCATGTTCCCCACTCGTCTTTGGTAAAACGGGGCAGAAAAAAATTCTCAGAATCAGAGACCGGACTGGTATCATATCCTTCCTTGCCGTCAAAAGCCAGCCGCCGCCAGAATCTGTTTGCAGACGTTATATCATAGGGTTCTCCGGCGTAACAGGGCGCCTCGCTCCAATGGTAGCCGTCTAACAGAAACAGAATATGATCTTTGAAAAATCCCTCCTCCCTGCCGGTGTCCAGCATCACATAAATGGCGCTGAAAATATCAAATCCTGCCGTGGCTGCATTTTCCTGAGCTTTCATCAGCAGCTTTTTGTATTTTCGGAACACAGCCTCTATACCCGGATTGTTTGTGAATCTCAGTTTCCAGTAAAACTGGATTTCATGCAGTTTTTCATAGTCAAAATCTTCTTCAAAGCCTTCGATTTCAACTGCTCCGGCTTCATTTTTCGGGAGTTCTTCTTCAGGCAGAATTTTGCCCTCAAGCAGCAGCATATTTAAGGAAAGAAAATAGTAGTCCTTATTTTTGTCCTCATGGATAAAAATACTTTCCGCGCCCTGAATGGTGTCCATGGCAAACTGATTCATTCGGGAGAGTTCTTCAGGATCAAAAGCCGCCTGCACGCCGCCGACCAGATTTTCCGTGTTTCCGATCAGCGTGTAGAGTTTTTCTATGGGGCGGTACACCAGTTCGACAGGAATCACAATCACAGCGATGAAGGAAATAATGATAGCCGCAAAACCGATCAGTTTTGTTTTAAAGGAGATGTATTTTCCTTTTGCGGTGTCAATGCGCCCGGGCTTTCCGGCTTGGGGTTTCGGCGGGGCAGGGGGAGCAGGCGCGGGCCGGGGCGGATAAATTTTGAAAATATGTCTGCATTTGGAACATCGGACCTTTGAGCCGTTTTCCTTGATAAGCCCCGCGTCGAGGTGAAAGCGGGAATGACAATTTTCACATTTTACAATCATTCTGAATCCTGAAGGTGTTGCAGGTGACAGGTAACAGGTAACAGGTTACCTGCAACTTGTTACCTGTTACAGTTTTTCAAAATATTTCTTCCAACTGGTCGCTGATATAAAAATCTTCCCGTTTGATTTTTCCGTCGTCAATCAGAGATTTGATTAAGGGAAGCGCATCTCTTAAAACAGCAATGGTTCTTTTAATCAGCGTGCAGTAGGCTTCCGGCGTACAGTGCAGACAGCGGCAGTGACAAATCGGAAATTCCTCGCATCGGAAACACTTTTCCGTATTGGGAAAATCTCCCAGTCCGATACAGCGCTGAATCCCGTTCCGAATATCTCCCATAAAATTATTCTTCTGCTCCACGATTTCAGGACACGCATAAATATCGCCGGTGGTGAAAATCTGAACATAATGGTTTCCCGCGCCGCATCCCAGCGTGTCCTCCGGCAGCGTATAGTTCACATTGTGGTATTTCTGATTGTTCTCCTGATCCAGCAGCCGGATCACCATGGAAACAAAGGTCTGTATATGCAGGAATTTTCCCTGCTTCAGATTGTCTGACCAGAAGGCAAGCAGCCCTTGCAGTTCTTTCCACTTCTGTTCCACAGGGTAACGGTCAAAATTTTTCATATTCTGATACTGCCAGTAAATCGTGTCAAAATAGGGCAGTGCGGCAAGGGCTTTGACGGATTTTTCCAGATCATTGTCCGGGGCAGCCGTCATGCGGGCAATTATTTTTCCCTGAAAAAGAGGTCTCAGGACTTCCAAATGTTTTATAATTTTTGAAAAAGTTCCCTTCCCCCGGAAACGGTCATTTTGTTCCTCGTCGCCGTCAATGGAAATTAA
>DZCT01000044.1:8752-17617 GCA_022736535.1 Desulfatirhabdium butyrativorans
CCCAAATCCTGCGTTGCTGAAATAACTTTATGAATCCAATTGCTTCTGATTAAAGGCTCGCCGCCGATAAAAGAAATATGATCGCCTTTCCTGCCGTATTTCTTCAGAAAAGATACCAACTCTTCAAGCGTGTACTGCGGTTCCGAATTTTTATGTTGCAAGTCGTCATTATAGCAATAGGTGCATTGAAGATTACATGCCGTTGTGGCGTAAATTTCCCAAAAAATCACTTCCAGTTCCCGGATGGCAAGCAACTGGTCCCTGTTCGGATTATCTTCTTCTTTCATTATTAAAAATCAGAGCCTTACTGTGATATAATAGCCCTGATCCCCCCTCTGCAAAAGAATGACCGCTGATGCCTTGTTGCGATACTTTACAATGGCTTTTTCAAAATCTTTCACATTATTGACGTTTATATCATCTAATTGCCGGATCACATCTCCGGGGCGGACGCCGATGCCGAAGAGATAGGAATCCCGGCGGATTTCCGAAATCATAACGCCCCGCCCCGGTTCAGATGCGGTGCGGGCTGCCTCAGCAACTCTGACGCCCAGCAGGCGGAACGCAATGTCCGCAGCCTGTTCAACCGGAAAAACAGCCGTTTTTACGGAAACGGTCATCGGGCTGCCGTTGCGCCATATCGTCATCAGCACTGTGTCTCCGGCTGCAATTCCTCTGACTGCCGCAAGATAATCATTGCTTGAAAATATGTCATTTTTATCCGCAGACAGCACAATGTCGCCGGCGCGGATGCCCGCTTTATCGGCAGGACTGCCGCTTTCGACTTCTCTGACAAGCACGCCCCGCCCTGCCGGTATTTTCAAATATCTGCCCATGCCCGCGTCAATATCCTGAACCGCAATGCCGATCCACGCCTGTATGACTTCGCCGTGCTGTATCAGTTCAGAGATGATGCGCTTTGCCTTGCTGACGGGAATGGCAAAACCGATGCCCTGGTCCTTGGCGTAAATGGCGGTATTGACGCCGATGAGTTCGCCGTTGATGTTCAGCAGGGGGCCCCCGCTGTTTCCGGGGTTGATGGACGCGTCTGTCTGAATGAAATCGTGATAAACCCGGTCTTCGGTGCGGATGCTTCTGCCGGTTGCGCTGATGACGCCGGTTGTGACCGT
The DNA here is from genome assembly GCA_022736535.1 of Desulfatirhabdium butyrativorans. Taxonomy (GTDB): domain Bacteria; phylum Desulfobacterota; class Desulfobacteria; order Desulfobacterales; family JAIFKL01; genus JAIFKL01. The sequence continues at coordinate 9,883 of DZCT01000044.1, forward strand.
ATGCGAAAATCCGAAAGGATTGCCGATGGCAATCACGGTTTCGCCGATCATCAGGTCCTCAGATGTTCCCATTTCCGCAGCCGGAAGGGATTCCTGAGATGAAATCCGCAACACCGCCAAATCCGAATCCGGGTCCGCGCCCACAATCTGCGCTTCAAATTCCCGTTCATCTTTTAAGATCACAGAAATTTTTCCGGTTCTTTCAATGACATGAGCATTGGTCAGAATGAAACCCTGTTTTCCGTCAATGATGACGCCCGAACCCAGACTGTTTTTTTTATACTGCCGTTCAATGCCCCCGTCAAAAAAGTCTCTGAAAAAAGAATCAAAAAAAGGGTCTAATCCGGCAAAAGGATTGGCGCGGGCGCGCACTTCATATTCCGAGCTGATGTTCACCACAGCGGGACTGATCTTTCGCACAGCCCGGACAATCGCGTCTTCCCGATCTGCGCCCAATGCCGCATTCAAAATCAAAGCGTTTGAAAAAATAAGGAAAAAAATTGAAATAAAGGTTTTTTTGCAAAACAGTTTTTTTAGCATTGGCATTTCCATGTTTTTACCTTAGAATAGTGACCTTGATTAAAGGATTAAAGGATTAACATGATGTTTCGTGTTCTTTCCCGTTTTCACGCGCCGCACAGAAACGTCCGTCCGTAGAGACGCACGGCCGTGCGTCTCTACGATCGTGTTCCGTATTTTTGTACGTTCATGTTTTCAAAAAGGTTCTATATCAGCATAATGAAAAATATTCAAGACATCTTACCATTGATCGAACAGCCCAGCCGTTATATAGGCTCGGAAATCAACGCGGTCCGCAAAGACCTGGGATCAGCCGACCTCCGCATTGCGCTGGCATTTCCCGATATGTATGAAATCGGAACCTCCCATTTCGGGCTTCAGATTCTTTATCATATTTTAAATCAGCAGAAAAACATTGCGGCTGAAAGAGTGTTTGCGCCCGGTTCCGACATGGAAGCGCGTCTGCGTTCCGCCGGCATTCCGCTGCTGTCATGCGAATCCCGGAAACCGATGCGGGACTTTGACATCATCGGCTTCAGTCTTCTGTATGAACTCAATTTTACCAACATCCTGCTGATGCTGGATTTGGCAGGCATTCCCTTTTTCGCCTCCGAAAGAGATAAGACATATCCTCTTATCATTGCCGGGGGACCCTGCACCGGTAACCCCGAACCGGTCGCTGATTTTTTCGACGCGATGGTGGTCGGAGACGGGGAAAGCGTGATTCTTAAAATGACAGAAACATGGCTCAACTGGAAACAAAGCGGCAATACGGACAAAGAAAATCTTCTGAAATTATGGTCCGGCATTGAAGGCGTTTATATTCCCGCTTTTTTTGAGCCGCAATATTCGTTGCTAAGTTTTCAGACGCTTTTACCCCGTTTTTCTAAAAAAATAAATGTAAAAAGAACTCTTGTCAATGATCTTGACGCCGCGCCCTTTCCGACCGCGCCGATTGTGCCTTACGGAAAGCCGGTTCATGACCGTCTCAGGATTGAAATTGCAAGGGGATGCACACGAGGGTGCCGTTTCTGTCAGGCAGGCATGATTTACCGTCCGGTCCGGGAGCGGTCTCCGGAAAATGTGTTGCGGCTGGCAGAAACGTCGCTTGCCGCCACCGGCTATGAAGATATATCCCTGCTGTCGTTAAGCACCGGCGATTACAGTTGCATTGCAGCGCTGATGGAACAGATTATGGCGCGCTATGCGGCAGAACATATAGCGGTTTCTTTTCCCTCGCTCCGCGCCGGCACGCTGACGCCGCAGCTCATGGAACTCATCAAACAGGTCAGAAAAACAGGCTTTACCATTGCGCCGGAAGCCGGCACCCGGCGTCTCCGGGACGTGATCAACAAAAATATCAGCGAAGCGGATATTACGGAAACCGTCACCGAAGCATTTCTTAACGGATGGCAGGTTATCAAGCTTTATTTTATGATCGGGCTTCCCACAGAAACCGATGCGGACGTACAGGGGATTGCCGCTCTTGTGAAAAAGCTTTGGAAAATTAAAATTCCCGGGGGCAGGAAAGGCAAACTCAATGTGAGCGTGGGGACTTTTATTCCCAAATCCCACACGCCGTTTCAATGGGCGTCTCAGATTTCGCTCGCGGAATCAAAGGAAAAGATTTACGGGCTTCAGGCTGAACTGAAACTGCCCGGCATTCAGTTCAAATGGCAGCATCCTGAAACCAGTCTGATTGAAGGATTCACGGCACGGGGGGACCGGCGGCTTTCCCGTGTGCTGGCCGCGGCTTATAAAAAAGGCTGCAAATTTGACGCGTGGAGCGACAGTTTTCAGTATGATTTGTGGGAAGAAACTTTTTCCGATACGGCTGCGGATATTGATTTTTATACCGCCCGCAAAAGGGATATGCAGGAGCCGCTTCCCTGGGATCATATAGATATGCGGGTTACAAAGGATTTTCTGAAAGCAGAATGGGAAAAAGCACTTGCGGAAAAACACACGCCGGACTGCCGGAACGGTGACTGCAATGCCTGCGGGGTCTGTGATTTCAAAACGGTAAAACCGAGGGTGGGGGAGAGGTCAGAGGTCAGAGGGCTGAGGACTGAGGACTCAGCCCTCAGCCCTCAGCCCTCAGCCCTCAGCCCTCACGCCGAACCTCTGACCCCCCTCGAACTTTCCTTTTCCAAACTCGGAGAGGCAAAATATTTCGGACATCTTGAACTGGTGAATATTTTCATTCGGGCTGTCCGCCGAGCCGGTATTCCGCTGAAATATTCGGAGGGTTTTCATCCCATGCCGAAAATCTCTTTCAGCGATCCGCTGCCCGTCGGAATAGAAAGCATGAATGAATTGATGTATTTATCTGTTTCAGGAACAGTGAGTCCGGAAAATGTCAGAGACGCTTTGAACAGACAACTGCCCGAAGGTCTCAGGATAAAAGAATGTCGGGCTGCGCCTCCGAAATCTCAGCGTAAATCTTCAGAGCAGACCGTATGGCGGATCACGGTGCCCGATTTTAACAAAATTGGTGATAGCCTTTTTGATAAAAATAAGCTACAATCTTTCACAGATGCTTCGGAATGCTTTTTTACCCATATAAATCCTAAGGGAAAAATCAGAAAAACAGACCTGAAAGAAGCGGTGTTGAAAATTCTTCTCTCCGGTCCTTGCGAACTGGAGATCACACTGAAATCAGAGCCGGGGAAAACCGTGAGACCGGCAGATGTTGTCAGAAAAATTTTTAACCTGCCTGATGAAATTATAAAGCAGGCATCTGTGATGAAAATTGAGAAGTGAGAAGTGAGAAATCTTTAAGATTCTTCACTTCGTTCAGAATGACACACCGAGTCTGTCAGAATGACACACCGAGTCTGTCAGAATGACACCGGGACCTGTCACCCTGAGCGTAGCGAAGGGTCTCAGATTCTTAGAATGACACACCGAGCCTGTCAGAATGACACCGGGACCTGTCACCCTGAGCGCAGCGAAGGGTCTCAGATTCTTCACTTCGTTCAGAATGACAATTCATTTCTCAATTCTCACTTCTCAATTCTCACTTAATTGGTGTCAATGTATAAACAGATTGTTATAAATGCGACCGAACATGAAACCCGGGTTGCGCTGCTTGAAGACGGCAACATTGCGGAACTTTTTATTGAGCGGAAAGATGATTCGGATATTGCCGGAAACGTCTTCAAAGGAAGAGTGCAGCGGGTTCTGCCCGGAATGCAGGCAGCTTTTGTGGATATAGGGCTGAATCAGGCCGCTTTTATCCATGTGGGCGATGTCATCTGCGAAAACCAGAGGGAATTTGAACATTTTTTTGCGGAAAACGGGGCAGATGAAACAGGAGACGATCTTCCCAAGCCCGAATCCGATGGCATTCCTCCGTATAAAGACAGCGCGGCAGAACCCGCAGAGGAACCCAGAGACCGACAGGAAATATCGCGGGACTGCCATATCGAGGAAGTGCTGACCGAAGGGCAGGAGATTATGGTGCAGGTGGCAAAATCTCCCATCGGGACCAAAGGCGCACGGGTGACATCCCATGTTTCGCTTCCGGGACGTTTTCTGGTGCTGATGCCCACGTCAGACCATATCGGCGTATCCCGGCGCATCGAGAGCGAAACAGAGCGCAACCGTCTCAAAGACCTGATTCTGTCTTTAAGAGACGGATCCGTCGGTTATATTGTCAGAACCGCCGCCGAAGGCGTTGAAGAAGAAAAGCTGGTCTATGAAATCTCGTTTCTTAAAAACCTCTGGGAGAATATTCAGGCAAAATATCGCAGAGCGCCGGTACCTTCGCTGCTGCATCAGGAACTCAGCCTGAGTCTGAGGGCTGTTCGGGACCTGCTGGTGCATGAGGCGGAAAAATTAATCATAGATTCCCGGACCGTCTATCAGTCCATTCTCGGATTTCTGGAAACCTTCATGCCGAGTCTCAAGGATTCGGTGGAATTATATGAAGGCGCGGAGCCGATTTTTGACGCTTTCAATCTGGAAGGCGATATTTCCCGTGCGCTCAAGCGGAAAGTCTGGCTCAAATCCGGAGGCTATATTGTGATCGAGCATACCGAAGCGCTGGTGGCGATTGATGTCAATACCGGCAGGTATGTCGGGAAACATAATCTGGAAGAAACCATTCTGAAAACCAATCTGGAAGCCGTGAAAGAAATTTCCTATCAGATTCGTCTGCGGGACATCGGCGGCATTATTATTATTGATTTTATTGATATGGGAAAGAAGGCAAATCAGGAAAAGGTCTTTAACGCGCTTAAAGAGGCGGTGAAAAGAGACCGGAGCAAAACCCATATTCTGAGTATGTCCGAAATCGGGCTGATCCAGATGACCCGGAAGCGGATCAAGCAGTCGCTGACCCGGACTTTGTGCGAACCCTGCTTTTACTGCGAAGGAGAAGGCTATCTGATCTCCCGGCAGACAATCTGCTACAATATTTACCGGGAAATTCTCCGTGAAGCAGCCCCGAACATAAAAACAGGCATGACCGGCGTCAAGCTGACCATCCGCGTCAATCCGGAAATTGCGGAACTGCTTCACGGAGAGGAAAATCATATTATTCTCTCGCTGGAACGCATTATCGGAAAACAGATCATCATTTATCCGAATGTGAAATTCCACATGGAAGAGTTTGATATTTTTGAAATATTGAAAGAGGGGTGAAAAAATTGAGAATTGAGAATTGAGAATTGAGAATTGAGAATTGAACTTGTCATTTCGAGCGAAGCGAGAAATCTTTTTATTTCTCAATTCTCACTTCTCAATTCTCACTATAAGGAGCTGAGGAATGGAATTAAATTCAAGAAAAGAGGGCGATGCGGTTGTGGTCTCGGTGAAAGGCAGAGTTGACGCTCTTACCGCGCCGGACTTTGAAAAATATCTCAGTGAACAGGCAGATAAAAGCGAAAAAAGTCTGGTCGTCAATATGAAAGAACTTTACTATATCAGCAGCGCCGGACTTAGGGCAGTGCTGGGCGCGACAAAAAAGCTCAAGGAAAAGCGCGGGGATATGATGCTGGCTGAAGTTCAGGAGACTGTCAGAGAAGTATTTGAAATCGCCGGATTCAACAAATTTCTGAAAATATTTGATACGGAGAAATCTGCGCTTGAGCAGATATAGCAAAGAATGTTTTCACAGATAACACTGCCTGCAACACTCGGAAATCTGAGACAATTCCTTGATTTTATCACAACTTGCGCCGAGAAACAGGGATTTTGTCCCAAAAGAGTTTCGCAGATTGAATTAGCCGCGGAAGAAGTTCTGGTCAATATTTTCAGTTACGCATATTCGGAACCGGGGGGCGAGGTATCGGTCACATGCGGCTCAGACAGCGCCCGTCTGCTGATCCGGTTTGAAGACAGCGGAATTCCTTTTGATCCGCTTTCCAAAGAACCGCCCGATGTGACCGCAGATGTTTCTGAACGCGGCATCGGGGGGCTGGGCATTTTTCTTGCCGGAAAATTCATGGACGAAATACACTACCGCCGTGAAAAAGACAGAAATATCCTGACGCTTGCGGCGGCGCCGAAAGCGGAATCCGAGGTTTCTCTGTGATCCGGATATGATCCGGAGCGGACGGGAAGCAGTCTCTGCTTCCCGAACCTTCAGACCGAAATTTCCATTCCGTCGTAAGCCAGACTGATGTTGAGCGGATAACTGTCATCATAAATCGCCGCATATTTCCGGGTTTCTCTCAGCATCCTGTCCAGGGTTTCATCGCTGTTTGTCGGCTCGCTGTGGAACATGCACAGATGCTTCACATTTGCCCGCACGGCAAGTTCCACGCCGAGAATATTGCTGGAATGCCCCCAGTCTTCTTTCATGTAAATGGCATCCATGAGCGAATACTGCGTGTCAAAAATCAGGACATCCGCGTCTTTGAAAAAATGCAGAAACGGATAATTTTCTTTGTCCGAATCGGCTTTATGCTCCGAATCGGTTGAGTAAACAATCTTTTTTCCGTCTTTTTCAAAACTGTAACCGTAGGACATCTGCGGATGATTCTGCGCCATGCCCTTTACACGGAAACCGGCAATCTGATATTCTGTTCCGGGTTCCAGACAGACAAATTTTTTTTCTGCCTGCATATAGGCAAGCGGTACGGGAAAGCAGGGCGGATTCTGCTGGCTGACAAAAACCTGTTCCATGTTTTCGTGAAATCCGTAGATGCTGATGCGGTTGCCTTTGATATACGCGGGAACAAAAAAAGGGAATCCGCAAATATGGTCCCAGTGGACATGGGACATAAACAGATGAATATGGCAGGGAATTTTTCCCGACTGCATGACATAATTCCCGAAATCCCGCAAACCGGTTCCCGCGTCTAGCACGACAAGTTCGCCGTCTGTTCTGATTTCAACGCAGGAGGTGTTGGTCCCGTATCCGCCTTTTACAGAAAAAGGCAGTTGCGTATCAATAAAATGCTCAATTTCCGCTTCTGATTTGAAGCGGCTGTCTTTTGCCGCTTTCAGCGCGGCATAAATCTTCTGTCTTATTATTTTTGAGTGAACCGAAGCAGGCAGAGAACCCCGGCTGCCCCATGTAACAATTTTCATAAGGTCTTATCCTTTACTTTTTTTATGAGTTATGAGTTACGAACCTGATCTTGTTTCCACGCTCTGCCGGTGTTATTATGCTATTTTTTATAACTCTTTCTATATGACACATAAATAGAAAATTTTTTTACATTTGTCAAAAATATTATTTTTTTATATTTAAAGAAAAAAATAAATGAATATAATCTGAAAAAGGAATTTATATCTAAAATGTTTGTTTTTCAATTTTTTATTTATGCCGAACAAGCGAAAACAATTTTTATGATGCCTGTTCCGTAAAAATCTGTGAATTACCGCTTATAAATTTTGGGGCTTGACATCGTGACTTGCTTGTGCATAAATAGCAGGGTTAAACTTATGGATTTTTAAACAGAAGGAATTGACGGATTATGAAAAGAACATATCAGCCGAGCAAACTTAAAAGGGTAAGAACACACGGTTTTTTGGAAAGAATGTCAACCAAACAGGGCAGAGCGGTGATTAAAAGACGCAGAGCCAAAGGCAGGAAACGCCTGTCGCTGTGAAATGTCATCCGTGAAGGATGCTGAATCAGCCCTGTGACCCGGAGTGTTTATGTAAAACGGGTTTGCCTGTTTTCAGCCGGGGCAGTTTTACGCCGGAGTTTTTTTCTCGTTCCCACGCTCCGCGTGGGAATGCAGCCCGGACGCTCCGCGTC
>DZCT01000045.1 GCA_022736535.1 Desulfatirhabdium butyrativorans
AACAAAATCAAATCCCCCCTGCCCCCCTTTAAAAAAGGGGGGGGGATTTGCCGGATCAGATGTTGCAGGCTCTGATTTTATCCAGCAGCTTGGGATAAGATTCCAGCGTTGCGCCGATGTTTTCAATATCAAACATTTTTGCCTGCAACATCAGACTGTCTCCGAATTTCTGAAAATTCGCCAGCCCGTATTCTTCCCCGAAAGCTTTGATTTTTTCGCCGAAATTCCGAATATCCGCAATGCTGTTGTTCTCACGCACAGATTTCCACCAGGGCGTAAATTCCTTCTCCAGTTTTTCCGTTATTTCAGGAAATTTATCCATCATTTCCGCCGGCACTTCGCCGAACTGCTTTTGCGCTTCTGATGTTCCGGAAGTTTCTTCAGGCGACGCTTTTTCCGCATAGGACAGAAAACGTGACAGTTCCTTGAACAGATCGCCGCGCTTGACCGGCTTGATGAGAAACCCGTCAAATTTGGTCTGGGCAATCTTTTCTTTATCCTCTTTCATGCCCGAAGCCGTGAGCGCGACGACAGGAATATGGGCAATTTCTTTATCCTGTTTGATCTGCTTTGTGGCTTCATAACCGTCCATGCCGGGCATTCGGATGTCCATCAGAATCACATCGGGCTTGTACTGTCGGGCAAGCTCCAAAGCTTTTTCGCCGCTCTCAGCCTCTATCACGCGGATATTCGTATCCCGGAAAAATTCTTTGACCAGATTCCGATTGGTTTCAATATCATCCACAACCAGCGCGGTGCAGGTCTCAAACACAATGCTTTCATCGTCAAAATTTTCCTCTGCTTTGACTCTGGCAGGCGTTGCCGAAACCGAGACATCATGCAGGATAATTTTGAAAATACTTCCTTTTCCGACTTCGCTCTGCACGGAAATCTCACCGCGCATCATTTCAACTAAGCGTCTGGTAATTGCCAGCCCCAGGCCCGTGCCGCCGTACTGCCGGTTGCTCTGACTGTCCTGCTGTTTGAATGCCTCAAATATTTTTTCTTTTGATTCCGGTGCAATGCCGATGCCCGTATCTTCAATCGCCATCACCAGATCAAGACTGCTTCTGTCTTCATGCGGATAAACTTTTTTCGCGCAAAGTCCGATATAGCCTTCGTGTGTGAATTTTACGGCGTTTCCGAAGAGATTGAACAGAATCTGCCGCAGACGCACCTCATCCAGGAGCAGGCTCTGAGGAATATCTTCCGCAATTTCCACCCTGAAATCAAGCCCTTTTTCCGCAATTCTCAGAGAAAATATATGCTTGATTTCATTGATAATCGAATACAGATTCACCGGCTCGTACTGAATTTCCATCCTGCCGGCTTCGATTTTGGAAAGATCAAGAATATCGTTAATCAGCGTGAGCAGATTCTTTCCGCTGGACCGGATGGATTCCAAATAGCCCCGCTGTTTGGGGTCTGTCACCAGCGAATGAAGCAGGTCCGCAAAGCCCAGCACCGCGTTCATGGGTGTGCGGATTTCGTGAGACATGGTGGCGAGAAACGCGCTTTTGGCGCGGTTGGCGCTTTCTGCCGCCTCTTTTGCGCGAATCAGCTCTTCGTTTGCTTTCTGAAGCTCAACAACACGGTTGAGCACTTCGCGCTGTCACCTGTCCAAATATTCGCGCTGGCGTTTCAGTTCATTCTCCTTGTGCCGTCTGATTTCAACTTCCTGTGCCTCAATCTCGGTAATCATTTCATTGAATCCGTCAATGAGAACGCCGATTTCATCCTGATGCCAGTCGCATTTTTCCGCACGGACCGTATAATCTCTGTTCTGCGAGATGCTCTTTGTGGTCTGAGCCAGTCTTAAAATCGGCTCGGAAATCAGACGCTGAAGCCGGCTTGACATCATAAACGCCACAAAAAAAGCCGTGAGCATAATGACGCCGAAAATAAACAGGGCTTCTTTGAATTTGAACAGCATCTCCTGCAAGTCATATTTGATGAACACGGTCCCGATGTTTTCATTCTCAAGCATAATGGGCTGAAACAGATAGAGATATTCATTTCCTTCAAAGCGTTTGAAATAATGTCCCGAATTCTGATACGGGGGCGGCGATGCTTTCCGGGTCACATCTTTGCGGAGATAAGTGGCAAAGACTTCGCCGTTCCTGTCATAAATGCACGCGGAAAACACATAAGGCATGGCGCGCAGCGCGGCAAGATTTTTTTCTGCGGTATATTGATCGTTGAAAACCAGCGAGCCCTGACTGTTCATGCCGATGACCTGCGTGAGACCCGAAAGCGAATGAACCATGGAATGATGATATAAAATCACATCTTTGACTAAAAACGCGGTGGATGCCATCAGACAGGTCACCGCGCTGGTTATCATAATAATCAGAACAAGCTTGCGCGGAATAGAAAAAGTTTGAAACATTCGCATCTTATTTCACCTCCTCTCTGAAAATTTTTGCCGACATCAGAAGCGATGAGCGGAATTTCAGTTTTGCCCGCTCCGCGGCATTCACATTGACTTCAAATCGAAGCAACGCTTTGGGATTGAGAATGTTAATGCCTTTATTTTCTTTGAAAAAATTAATCATTCCGCCCATACGGGAAAAATTTTCCGCTTCTCCCACGGTCAGAATACTCAGACCTTTGGTATTGTCCAGTTTCTCCTGAATAAATTCAGTATGTTCTGAGACAATAAAAAGAATATGGCAGCTTTTTATCTCATCTTTATTTTCACATTTTTTTACGACGATTTTTTTATCTCCGACGCTTTTTTCATTCAATACCGAAGAGATATTGCTGAAAACAGGATCCGGCGTCTCGGCAGCAATTTTATCCGCCGAGACGCAGAGATTCATCAGGCTGCTGTCTTTGAATGTCTCAGGCATCCATTCGGTAAATTTTGCAAAATTATAGATAAATCCTGCTTTAAGCTTGTATTCAATGGAATCATCGTCTCCCGCCGACTGTGCATAAACTTCTGAAACGCCGAACCAACTGCTCCACAACATGCACCACAGCAAAGCGGAAAACAGAAAGTTGAAATTTAATTTTTGATAACAATGCCCCGCGGCCGTCATAAAATCAGATATAAAATCAGACAATCTCCCTCCTTAGAATCGCCACGCGATTTTGAAATAAACCCCGCGTTCGACCTCAAAAGCGGAAAACTCCTGATGCTGTCTGTCGCCCAGATTCTGTCCTACAAGAGAAAATTCAAGCGTTTCAGCGGGCCGCCATGCCAGCCGGGCGTCTATGGCGGTGTAGCCGTCCACATTTTCCGAAAGACCGGATACATAGCGCAGCCACACATCAAAATCGAGCTGCTTTGAAAGCCCCATCAAAGAACGCAGCGAAAACTGACTGCTCGGATTGCTTTTCTCCTCAGCCGCGGTATCAATATCGTCTGCCACAGCCTCCCATTCCAGACGGGTTTTCAGATAACTGTATGCGCCGGTGAGCCGCCAGTCCGCCATCAACTGCCAACTGCCCGATATTTCCGCGCCGTAAGCCTCGCCCCGCATACCGTTTTCATAATTCAGCGGAATGACATAATGAGACCGAGGCGCTGTTTCCAAATAAGCGTCTCCGAAAGCCGTTATCATCACCTGATCGTAGCGGTAGTAAAAGGCAGTGCTGTCCACGCGGAAACAGCTTGTCAGATTCAGACGGTATCCGGCTTCATAAGCCGTCAGTTTTTCAGAACTCAGTCCTTCATTTCCCAAAACTTTGATCACAGCCGGCGCGTCGGGAATCAGTGTATCGCCGAGTTCATCGCCGAGAAGTTCTTTCATATACGGATAACTCGGGGCAAGAATGCCGGTGATGACTTTCAGATGCCGCTCGGTCCGGGACGGCACCCGGACCGCCCGTGAAACCGCTCCCCATAAAGCATGACGCTCGCCGGGCGTCCAGAGCAGCCGGACATTGGGCTGCACCTCAAAGCCGGTCGCGTCGTTATGCTCAAATTTTGACCCGACAATCAGGCTCAGAGACTCGGGAACCAGCTCAATTCTGTCCTGAACAAACGCGCTGTAAAGATGCTGATCCAGATTTGTCGGATCAATGGCAATCTGGAACGAATCTTCGGTACCGTCTTTCAGATAAAATTCGTCTGAAATAAAACGGTACCCGAGTCCCCAGATCATTTCATGCACGGAATCATGCACGGAAAAGCGGAATCGGTGACGGAAATCAATGTCAAAAGTATCAATGCAACTGTCGGTAATACCGTAATTTTTTTCAACATGATCGTAATAGCATTGCAGCACCGTATCCGAGTTTTCCGAAAATTCATGCTGCCATCTGCCGAGGATATGTCCGCCCGCGGATTCGGAAACATCTTTTTCCGTCATGTAATAGGGCGAAGCCAGTATGAATTTTGCATTTTCCGTGTCATACTGCTGACCGAAAATTGCTCCCTCAAACATCAGCGAATCCCCGGCTTCCGAGTCCCGGTCCATCCGAAATCCGCCCCGAAAAGATTCCCAGTTATCATCCGGATTTTCATACCAGCTTGATTTTCCTTTTCCTGAAAAACGGTCCCGGTTGAAGAATTTCAGATAGGTCCGATACGATGTTTCTTTGCCCAGTGTTCCGCCGTATCTGACGCTGCCGCTTTCTTCCTCTGTTCCGTATAAACCGACAACCTGCGCGCCCTGCGTATCTTTTGCATTTTTGGTAAAGATATTGATGACGCCGTTGACCGCGTTGGCGCCCCATACCGCGGCCCCGGGTCCCCGGATCACTTCAATGCGCTCAATATCTTCCAGAACCGTGTCCTGAATATCCCAATGCACGCCGGAAAAAACAGGCGAATACACGCTCCTGCCGTCCACCAGTACCAGCAGATTGTTGGAAAATTCTTCATTTAATCCCCTTATCGTAATTGCCCAGTCTGCGGGTCCGATGCGGGCAACCTGCACGCCGGGGGCAAGGCGCAGTGCCTCGGCAATGCCGGTAACGCCGGAACGCCGTATATCTTCCTGCGTAATCACAAACACGGCAGCCGGAACATCGGTTATTTTTTCCGGTTTTTTCGACGCGCTGATGATTTCGACATTTTTCAGTTCTTCGAGACTGAAAGCCGTAAAATCCACTTCCTGTTCCTCAGCCGATGCCTGACAAAGAAAAACAGGAAACCATAAAAGAAAACTCAGGAAACTAAGTTTGTTAAAAAAACTCAGTTTCAAAATTTTTCGTGTTTTCATAAGCCACCTGTAACCTGTCCCCTGCCCTCTGCTCAGAAATGCCATGCTAATTTTGCATAAACGCTACGTTCCGTCTCAAGCTCCGAAAATTCGGAATGCCCCGGATCAAAGAGGTTCTGTCCGGTCAGCGAGAGTTCAAAATTGTTGAAAGGTCTCCATGCCAGCCGGGCGTCCATGGCTGTGTAGCCCTCTATCCCGTAAGCCGATAATTCATCAACATAACGCAGCCACAGATCAAGTTCAAGATTTTTCGTCAGATCCAGCGCGGAATGCAGCGAAATCTGATGCCGGGGACTTGAGCCTTCAAGTTCTGCTTTGCTCTGCTCATCTGTGCTGGCGTCTGTCAGGTGCATACACATCTGCAAATACGCGTAAGCCGCTGTCATGCGCCATTGATCCGCAATCCGCCAGTCCGCGGCAAATTCGATGCCGTAACTTTCGCCGTCCATTTTATTGTCTATATAAAGCATATTCTGATAATACGGAGATGAGATAAATCCCTCGTCTTTCCAGGGTTTGCCATTCTGAATGGCCGAGCCTGAAATAAGAATTTTTTCCGATGTCTCCAAGTTTTTGTACTTGTTGTAAAAAACTGCGGCATCCACCCACAGGCTGCGCATCGGCTGAAAACGATAACCGGCTTCGCAGGCAAACACTTCTTCCGAATCAAAGTCCTCTGTCCCGCTTTTGGTGTCTATGACAATCGTTGAACTGCTGACAGGCATTTCTTCATTTTTCCACTCAGCATCTGCCCCTTCTTTTCGGAAAGACGATATCGTTACAGACGAAATGCGCCCTACGGTCAGACCGTCATGCTCGACTCTGCCCGGCACTCTGACCGCACGGGAAACCGCGCCCCATACTGAATGCCGGTTTTCAAGATTCCATAAAAACCGAAAGCTCGGCTGTATTTCCAACCCGCTGAAATCATTATGCTCAAATTTCGCTCCCACAGTCACATTCAGGCGGTCGGGAATGACCTGAATTTCGTCCTGAACAAACGCGTTGAACAGATACTGATGCCGGGATTCGGGCGTAAAAAGCATAAAATTGAAATTTTCAATCTGATCGCTGATAAAACGGCAGCCTAATCCGTAAGTGCATTCATGGCGTTTCCCAAGAACAAAACGATGCTGAAAATCCGTATCAAGCGTATGGATGTCATACTTTGCCTGAAGCGAATCCCGTCGGGTGCGGTCATAATATATCTGAAACAGGGCATCGGAGGTTTCGGAAAAAATGTGATTCCATTTTCCCATCACATAACCGCCCTCAACTCTGGAGGTTTCATAAACCGGATCCAGCACGGTTCCTTCCATTTTCATGTCGTCCCGGTTCATATAGACATCTCCCTGAAATGTAAAGAACTCTGTTGAAAAAGGCGCCCAGTCAATACGGAATCCCCCGCGTACAGAATTCCAGTTGTCTGTGATGCTGTCCTCAAGCACCGTATTGTAAAGATTTTTATTCACAGATATATCAGCTTCATCCAACTGATCCCGGTTGAAATATTTTGAATACACCCGGTAACGGGCTTCATTGCCCAATTTGTCGCCGTATCGCAGACTTCCGAAAAAGCGTTCTTCGGAACCCCCGCCGGCGGTGAACAGACCGCCCTGTGTATTTTCCGTATGCCTGGTGATGATGTTGATGACGCCGTTGACCGCGTTTGCGCCCCAGAGCGTTGAGCCGGGTCCCCGGATCACCTCAATCCGCTCGATGTCCTCCAGTATCATGTCCTGCTCATCCCAGAACACGCCGGAAAAAATAGGCGTATAAACGCTGCGCCCGTCAATCAGCACCAGCAGTTTGTTGGAATAAAAATCTCCGAAACCCCGCACGCTCACAGCCCAGCCCTGGGTATTGATGCGGGCAACCTGCACCCCGGGCGACAGGCGCAGCGCGTCCGGTACGGTCGTGACGCCGGAGCGCCGGATGTCTTCCGAAGTGATGACAAACACCGCGGCAGCCGCTTGGGAAATTTTTTCCGGCTTTTTGGAAACTGAAATAATTTCAACATTTTTCAGTTCTTCCAGACTGAGCGCGGTGAAATCAATGGCAGGTTTTCCGATCATATCGCTTTCCTCAGTCGGAAAAGATAAACCCGGCGCAGTCCATAAGAAGAATATCACCAAAAAAACGCTCAGACTGATCCGCATACAGGGAATGAAGATTTTAAAAAAACAACTCATAAAAAACGCTCCTTTATCTGTTTTATCCTGCCATAAACGCAACAGCAGCAGTCAGAGCAGGCTTTGTTTCGGAGTGTAAATTCGGCATTTGCGAAAATGTAATTTTTTTGTCCTGATATTTGCAAAAGTGTAACTTTTGCCTCATTTTTATACTTGAAGAAGGGGGATTTTCAGCATATTGACAAGAAATTCCCGTGACCCCCTTCCCTTCAGGAAAGGAACCGGGGGGCAGATATGTGACGGTAGGGAATGAGACAACCGCTCACCCCGCACCTCGAACCCCGAACCCCGAACCCGTGAAACCATCTTTCATTTATTCATGGCTTTTGTCAAAATCTTTTCCGGCAAAATCGAGAAAAAAATGTCAAAAAACGGAAAAATGATCTTGTATGGCATAAAAATTGCTTTATATTTTTTATAGAGAAGCATAAAAAATCAATTCATTTTTCACTGAAAGCAGATGCAAAATGTTATGATACACAGAAAAGAGAAAAACCTTAAAAAAAAAGTGAAAGTCAGGGGAAAAAGGATAGGTGTGAGCCGGTCTCCCTAAGCGGAAATATATTCCGGAGTGCTAAAATGCCGAATCTTATAAAATCGGTTTAGCACTTATATACTTGCTAAAATTTCGCCTGGCGGCTCATTTCAGCACTCCAAATTTCAGCTCTTTGCTGAAATTTCGCACTCCCAAGCCGCAGGTGCGACATATCGGCAGCAGAATTTTTCTACCCCGCTAATACCGCTTATCCCCTCTTTCAATACTATCCTTACCCCATTGACTTATCTTGCCGATCTGTGAGATAAAAAAATTAAAGTCGGCTTAAAAAAAGCAAGCTGTTTCCGGCTGCCTTACAGCGGCTTTGACTGCGCCAGATTCTGTCAGCGACAAATAAACCGACGATGGCAGACTTAAAATCGTTGACGCGGGAATAAAAAAAATTTCTAAAAAAAAATTACCCGTTGCATATTTATGATATGACAGAGATTGTTGACGGATCTGAAATGTAAGAAAAGAAGTTTTTATGTGTATTGCCTAAAATAAAGGGAAGATAAAACCTATAAGGAGGCGCCCGATGAACACTATCCGAATGAACGACAGAGACGCGGCATATTGCCTCTCTGCCCGGCATATCGCGTCATTATATCACGACGGGAACGCAGAGACGCAAAATATTGCCTCTCTGCGCGGCTCAGAAAGCTTTTACCGAGAGATGGGGAATTCCCCTGCTTTCCATGAAAATCGGCGGAAAAGGACTGACACAGGCGACGGCAGAACGCCCCGAACCCGCAGACGGTATGACAGCATCGGCGTTCATCTGACGGGTTATGGGGCGGCGGGTTATGTGCCTTTTTCTTCTGAAATTCATACATCTTACACCCGCATTCCGCATCTTAATCTTATGGCTGACGCTGACGCCGCCGACGCGGGCGGGCTGCAAACCTTGCTGAAATGCAAAGATTTTAAACCCCTTGCATTTTCAGAAGGGCAGTCCCCCGTGAACTCGTCCCCGACTTGGAAACGTGAAAAAGGAAAAACGCTTTTCACGCCGGCAAACGCTGAAGAATTTGCCGTTTTTCTGAAAGATTGTGAGGTCCTGTACAAAAGGCTGTCAGCGGGTTCTTCATCAGTAAAGGGCAGACCGCCCGCTCACACTCACGGCGCCGAGTTCCGAGCCTCTGACCCGGAATGCTTTGTCCCGACGGACGGTCTTCGGTTTTTCCTGAAAAGCCCTGCGCGCTCTACCCTGCGCCATGCTTTTCCCGAACCGGCTTTCGGTTTTTTCCGGCGAGATACGGATATATCGGAGATCGAAAAACGGCTGCTGTTCCGAAGCAATCTGCTGGTGGTGAAGGGCAGATTCGGCGCGGGAAAAACCACGCTTCTGAATTATCTCGCTGCGTGGTGGCAGACCGCCGGATTTGCGGATCAGGTTTTTTATTTTGACTATGCAAAAGAAATCAGAACTCTCAGGGAAATACTGAGCGCGGTCGCGGAAAGAATCTCTCCGTCCGAGAATTTTTCAGGAGATTTTCAGACCGTCAGCGAAAAGGCGGTTTCGAAAAAACTGCGGGAAGAACGCCATGTTCTGATTTTGGACCATGCCGCGGTCCTGCCGAAAAAAGAACAGAGAGAGATTCAGGAATTTGCAGCCGGACTCAGGGGCGGCAAAACGCTGGTGCTGATCTCTTCTGACGGGAACACAGCGCAGACGCCGGATCAGGCTGCCGAAGGGAATGTCTATGAACTCAGGGGGCTGAATTCCCGAAACGCTTCGATGATGGCAAAGCGCATTCTGGCGCGGCATAAAATCGCCGATGACCGCTCAGATGCGGATTTTCAGAAGCTTCTGGCATGTTTGAAAGGCTGTCCGCTCGCGCTGGAACATATACTGCCCCTGCTGAAGAGATACCGGTCTGCCGAAGTTTTGCTTATGCTGAAATCAGGCGGCGCGGAGAGGAAAAAGGCGCGGGGTTTTGAACTGATGCTGCGCTGTATTGAATTTGTGTTCCGTTTTCCGCATGTTCGTGATCTGCTGATCTGCCTTGCGCCTTTTATCTCGGTGATCAATACTCAGGGCATCGGCTGTTACACGGAAAAACTCAGACAGCAGCCGGAACTGGCGCATCTTCCCTTTGATCTGCTGCCGGAAATGATTCGGGAAGCCGGAAACGAGGGATTTCTGGGGTCTCAGGGAGAAATTTCAGCATTTTCAGCCATGGAGCCGATGTTCTCTTGTGTGCTGAAAGCGGGGCTGTATGCGCCGGGCAGGGAATCGGTCTGCCGGGCTGTTGAAACGGCTTTCTGCCAATATTATGATGCCCTGGGCAAAGCCGCGTCCCGTCTGATAAGGGCAAATCCCGTGTTTGCAAAGGAACTGGAATATCTCCTGATAGAGCCGGAATATGAAAATCTGACCGAGGCATTGAAGATTTCACTGAAATTATGCCTGCCGGTTGAGAATCTTTATCGAGCGCTTCGGAATGATTCGGACAGAAAGCGGAAATGTGAATTTCTGAAAACATCGGGAAAAGCGATTCTTTCGGGCGTGGAGAAATATCCTCCGGAAGCGTTGAAAGGCAGAACCGGGCTTGAGTTTGTCAGAATTCTCGATGAGATCGGACGCGGTTTTCTGCTGTGCGGAGACGGTTCGCAAGCACAGGAGGCTTATCGGAAAGCCCTGACAATCTGGCTGGGAAACGAGATTTATCCTGCGGATCGGGTTCGGAGGGGAAGCGCAGCGCTTTATCATCAGTTGGGACGGGCAGCGCAGGAACAGGGACATTGGGAACAGGCGCGGGATTTTTTTCTGGAAGATTTGAAAATTACCTGTAAATACAATGACCGGCAGGGTATGAGCGTCACGATTGGGAATCTGTTCCGTCTGTGGAAAGAGAGCAAAAATGAGGATATTCCGGCTGCGATTGAAGCGGCGGTGGCTTAAAGGGGGGGTGCGGGGTGAGAGGTTCGGGGTTCGGGGAGGGGCTGCCTCGAACCCCGAACCCCTTACCTCTCACCCCTCAACAATTCCGCCAGCGTTTCAAGCCCGTCGGCAAGCCGGGGGCTGGGACGGTCAAAGAGATTGGAATCAACGATAAATATGCGGCTGTCACGCACTGCCGGAATATCGGGCCAGCGCTGCCATTCCGCCTTTATCTGTTCAAACATGCCTCCCCTTGTCATAGATGTCACAATAATCACATCCGGCATAAGCGCCAACACCTGCTCCCTGCTGAATCTCGGATAGGGGACGGGTCCCGCTGTGAGATTTTTTCCGCCTGCCAGTCCGATCAGTTCATGGATAAAAGTATCTGTTCCCACAGAGACAATGGGAGAAATGCCGATCTGAAAAAAAACACCGGGCTTTGCCTCAGATTTTGAGACAAGAGATTTGACACGCTGAATCCGGGAACGCATGTTCTGCGCCAGTTCTTCTGCTTTTGCATCGGCGTTCAGCAGCTTGCCGACATTCAGTACGGTTTCAATCACATCTGCCAGATTTTTCGGATCAATGGCATAAACGGGAATTTTCAGCAATTCCAGACGGTCTGCCACTTCTTTGGGATTTCCGTCTCTGACCGCAATGCAGAGATCCGGACGCAGGGCAATGATCCGCTCCAAATCAGGATGAATATATGAGCCGACTATGGGAAGCGTTGCCGCTTCGGGCGGATAGTCGCTGAACTGGGTCACGCCTTTGAGACGGTGTTCCTGCCCCAGCGCGAAAATGATTTCCGTGATGCTGGGCGCAAGCGAGACAATCCGCTGCGGATTGTCGGAGAGCGTGATTGTCCTGCCCAACTGGTCAGTGACGGTTTTGGCAAAAGACGGTGTTCCCGACAGGGAGAACAGCACAGCAATGACAAAGATATGTATTTTATTTTTCATAGGTTATTTTTTTGCTCAGATGAAATCCGAAAGCAGACCGCCCGCTCACGCTCACAGCGCCGAGCCAAGGGACTATTTACTGTTTTTATTAAATTTTCTTATATTTGTGTCGTCTTTATTGCTTTTACCGATATTGCATATATGGCAAAGCGTCTGATAGTTATCAAGTTCGTCTTTCCCGCCTTTTGAGCGGGGAACAATATGGTCAACATGCAGAATCACATCATTTGCCGCACTTCTGCCGCAAGAGACACATTTCCAATTGTCTCTTTGAAAAACCTGCCAGCGTATGGCAGGCATGACTTTGATTCTTTGCTCCGCCAATTCTTTTGCCTTGATTATATCTTCTTCACTCGCTTTATTTTCACTCTGCTGATCTTGAGACTGAATATCTTCATCTTCGGTTTCGATTTCTTTTCTATACCATTGATTTAATAGCTCAATCAGTTGAGTAAAGCGCACTTCTTCGCCTTTTGCAATCTGTATATATGAGTCATATACAGGATAGAACCATGCAAACAGGTTCACAAGTTCTGACAAATTATCAGGCATAATCGGAAAAGGAATATCACGGTACACTCTGAAATCAATATCTGTCCTGTTTTCAATCATCCATTGATAACATTCGGTAAAAGGTGAGAACGGTTCACATCCTTCTCCATAAAATAATTGAGGAATTATTCCTGTCTGATAGCATAATGTATGTATCAATTCCTTAAACTGTAAGTTGAAATACATGATTTTGGAGTGGGAATCATCTGACAATCTTTTGAGGCTATATTCAACAAAATAGATACCTAACCCTCTTTCTGAAAGCATAAAGTAATATTGAAAAGGGATTATATGAACCGGCTTTCCATCGTATTTTTTGAAGCCGTGCCATTTTTCTTTCATTCCCTTTTTCGTTCTCTTGCCTGTAATTCCGACAAAAGCCCATTCATAGTCAACTTTCAACTCATTGTCTCTTTTTGTTCTGAAATTAGGAGATTGAGGAATATGTGAATCTTCAAGAACATCAATATCATAAATCTCCCTGATTTTCAGAATCGCATGATGCGTGAGAACATGCAGTTTGGGCAGAATTGAATGTTTGATAGCATCTGCTTTCAGGCGCAAGTCATCAATCTGAAATAAATTCTTATCACTTTCATCAAAACTGATTTGATCTAATTGCATACCATGAAAACCTGATGAGATATTTTTATTTTAATCCGAAAAATTCTGTTAAACTTTATCTCTGTCATTCTGTTTATCTCTGTCATTCTGAGCGAAGCGAAGAATCGCTTATTATAACAGCACGTAAATTATTTCTGATACCGATCTCAGACTTTAACTTCAATAGGCTCCGGCTTTTCTCCCTTTGCAAAGCGTTTCCACATCTCACTGTAAGCTTTCTCTATATTTCTGATAAATCGCAAGGTGTTAAACAGCGGTTTTGTCACACGGTGTTTTGCAAGTTTGAGCCGTATTTCCCGCAACGCATCCGGATGTGTTGCCAAGCGCGCCGCGAGATATTCATATTCCTCCAAACTGTGCGCAATCAGTTCAGGCAAACCCACGGCATTCAGAATGCTTGAAGAAGCGCGGGACGCGTAATGTCCGCCTTGCAGCGTTATCACCGGAACGCCGGACCACAGGGCATCGCTGGTAGTCGTATGACCGTTGTAAATACGGGTGTCGAGCGCAATGCCCGCCAGCCGGTGCCGCGCCAGATGATCGGCTTTGGAAGGCAGTTTTTCGGCAAAAACAAGCCGTTCAGGCGCAATGCCCGCGGCTTGAGCCTCACGCCTCAAATTCCGCTGCACGGTTTCGCTGCTTTTGGACAGCCACAGCACGCTTTCGGGAACTCGCCGGAGAATGTTCATCCACACGTTGAACATGACCGGCTCAATCTTATAAGGCTGATTGAATGAGCAAAAGACAAATCCGTTTTCAGGCAGCCCCGCGTCTGCGCTCCGCCAGTCTTTATCCGAAATCATCTGCGTATTGTCGTTGATCTGAAAGCAGTCCGGCAGACAGACAAATTTTTCAGTGTAGTAAATCGAGTGGGATTCCGGCGTCACGATGCGGTCTGTGATGATGTAGTCAAAGAAGTCCGCGCCCACAGTTCCCGGAAAACCGAGATAATTCGCCTGAATCGGCGCGGGGCGCAGCGCGGGAATGCCGAGCCTGCTGCCCCCAGTAAAGCCCATCAGGTCAATGAGAATGTCCACCTTATCCGCGTAGATGCACTTTGCCGCGTCCGCATAACCGAGATGATGAATATCAACAAATTTATCAGAATCCTGTTTGATTCGCTCTCTGTATTCGCTGCCGTCATCAGTTCCGTAGGAATAGCAGAAAACCTCGAACTCGTCCCTGTTGTGCAGTCCGAACAGAGCGAGCATGAGATGCGCCACCGGATGATTGCGGAAATCCTTTGAGATATAGCCGAGCGTGATTTTGGTCTTTGACTTTCTTTGCTCAAAAGAGAAATTCATGTTCAGACCGGCAAGCGGTTTTACAATATCTCGTACCCATGATTTGGCGACTGCAAGGTTGCGGGCCGGGTCCTCATGTCTCGTGAGATTTGTAAAAGGGTCTTCAATTGCTCTTTTCCCGCTCCTGAGCGCGGCGTCTGTCAGTTCGTCAAGCTTGCGTGTAAATTCCTTATATTCCCGCCAGTCGCAGATTTGCTGCAACTGCGGCACCAGATTGCTGTATGCCTGCTCGTAGTCGGGAGCGATTTTCAGAGCTTCACGGTAGCAGAGAATCGCATCTTCCACTCTGCTCTGATCTTCCAATGCGATGCCCATGTTGTTATAAGCCTGAACATATTTCGGGGCGATTTGAATGGCTTTTGTATAACTCTCCATTGCCTCGCGGATACGCCCCTGATCCCGGAGCATATTGCCCATATTGTTATAAGCCTCGGCGTAGTTCGGATTTAGCTTCAATGCTTTTTGATAACAGGCAATTGCCTCATCGGTTTTTCCCTGATCTCTCAGCAGGTTTCCCTTGTTATAGCAGCCCTCGGCATTATCGGAAAATCCCCCCTGCCCCCCTTTAGGAAAGGGGGGATTCCGAATTTCCCCCTTTTGTAAAGGGGGACTAAGGGGGATTTCTACACCGGAAACATCCCCCCTGCCCCCTTCAAAGGGTGAATGAGGCGGAAGAATCCCCCCTTGAGGGGGGGGCAGGGGGGTGTTTGCGTCGGAAACATCCCTCCGGCTCTCTTCATCAGAACTTGAAACCTGAAACCTGAAACCTGAAACCTGATCCGATTTCAAATATCTCATCCACATCTCACGATACGCGGTTTCAACAGACTGAGCAAAAGCTTTAGCGTTACAAAGCAAAGAGTTCTGCATCACTCCCCGCAGAGTAAACCGAAGTTCGCGAAGCCGGTTCGTATTTCCCGCAAGCTGAACCGCTTTGGCGATGTAGTCAGCTTCGGTTTCAGCGATCAGGTCTGTAAGACCGACCCGCGTGAGGATGCTTGTCCCCACGCGCCCCACATGGCGTTCCCCGCGCAGCGTGACAACCGGAATCCCCATCCACAATGCCTCACAGGTGGTTGTCGTGCCGTTATATGGAAAAGGATCAAGGGCAATATCCACCTGATTATACAGATTAAGATGTTCATCTCTTGAAGACAGGCGAGACATAATTTTGACCCGCTCCGCAGAAACGCCGTTTTGCAAAAACATCTCATAGTAACGCTTGCGGGTGGATTCATCTGTAAGCTGTTTGCTTTTGACGACGAGATAAGCATTCGGAATTTGTTTCAAAATCTGAGACCATACCGAAATGACATTTCGGGTCACTTTGCTGGAATTATTAAATGAGGCAAAGACGATTTCGCCTGATTTCGAGAGCGGGGATTCCTTCACCTCCGGCGTTGACGAAAGCGGCGTATAGCAAAGGAATCCCCCGGGCAGCCGCACAAGCGTCTCGCTGAAATATCTCTCCGCGCCTTCCGGGTCTGCCTCCGCGTCGGTAAAGCGGTAGTCCATGACATCCATGCCGGTGGTGTCCGGGTAGCCGAGCCATGTCGCCTGTATGGGTGCGGGCTTTCGGGCAAAAATCATGAGATGATCATTTGCGGAATGTCCCGCGAGATCAATCAGAATATCAATGCGGTCTTCTCTGATTTGTCTCGCTGCTTCCGCATGGCTCTTTCCCATCGTGAAATACCAGCGATCCGCAAGGGAGCGGAGTTCCTCAGTTATCTCATCGGGCGTTTTCATATCCGCATAACAGAAGATTTCCACCTTTGTCTTATCATGCGCTCTGAACAGCGGCATAATAAAATAGGCGCAGGAGTGCCTGTGAAAATCAGGCGAAACATAACCGATTCGCAGCTTTCGTTCAGGGGTTGAGTCATTGTGATGCGGTGTCATTTCAGGCATCAGCGGTTTTGCCTGAATTTCGTTCCACAAGCGATGCTGTTCAAATACCCATTCAGGAGAATATGCCGAACCGAAATCTCGGCGGTCTCCGTATTGGTAGGTAAAAAGCATGTTGCTGTGCGCCTGATAGTAATCCGGTCGGATTTGCAGGGCTTTTTTGTAGAACTCGATTGCCTCATCCAATCTGCCCTGATCTTTCAAGGCATTGCCGATATTGTTGTGCGCTTCGGGGTAGTCCGGCTTTGCCGCAACCGCGCTGCGGTAGTATGACGCTGCTTCTTCGATTTTACCCTGTTCGTTCAGAACAACGCCGAGACTGTTGCGGGCTTCGGCGTAATTCGGGTTGATCTCCAACGCTTTTTTGCAGGACATCATTGCCTCATCCAATCTGCCCTGATCCTTTAAGGCATTGCCCAAGTTGCCATAGACTTCTGAACTGTTCGGATTAATCTCTATCGCCTTTTTGTAGCAGTCAATGGCGTCTGTCAGTTTTCCCATATTTTTCAGAACATTGCCCATGTTGTAATGCGCTTCGGCATTGTTCGGGCTGATGTCAACGGCTTTCCGGTAGCATTCCAATGCCTCATCCAACTTTCCCTGACCTTTGAGCGCTGCGCCCATGTTGTTGTATGACTCGGAATATTGAGGCCTGATTTTCAATGCCTTTTGATAGCAGTCAATAGCTTCTTCAAACCTGTCCAAGTCTTTGAGCGCAGCCCCCATGTTGTTGTAGGCTTCGGGATTGTTCGGATTGATCTCCAATACCTTGCGATAAGCCGCGACCGCTTCTTCTTTTTTGCCGCCGATATTCAGGGCATTTCCCATGTTGTAGTAGGCTTCGGCGTAGTTCGGATTGATCTTGAGCGATTTTTTATAGGCGTCAACCGCATCGCCAAATTTTCCCATTGCCTTCAATGCAGCGCCCAGCGTATTATAATAGACTGCATTTTGAGAATTGCTTTGAAGGGCTTTACGAATAAAGTCTGCGGCGGCATCGTATTTGCCGGTTTGATGAGACATCAGACCGAGATAATAAAGCGCATCCGCATGGTTCGGGTCTTCGCCGAGAATTTTTCTGTAAATCTTTTCGGCTTTGTCTGACTGCCCGGCTTTGTGATGCTGAATCGCCTGATTTAACAGTTGCTGAGTCTTAGCTGTCGGCGCCTGACGATCAGCGCTCAGTTCTTGTCTCCTGTCTCTTATCTCTTGTCTCTCGTCTTTCGATTTCGGGTTGCACCATTTCACCCATATCTCACGATAAACCGCTTCAATGGAGCGGGCAAAATTGGGGGCATTGCATAAAGGAGAAGCCTGCATTTTTCCGCGCAGCGAATGCCGAAGCTCACGAAGCCGGTCAATATTCCGAGTGATTCTGACTGCTTTTGAAATATAGTCATCTTCGCTTGCAGCGATAAATTCGCTTAAACCGAGCCGGGTCAGAATACTCGCGGCGACGCGTGA
>DZCT01000464.1 GCA_022736535.1 Desulfatirhabdium butyrativorans
AATATATCTTTGCGGAACTTTGCGCTCTCTGCGTCCTTTGCGGTTAAATAAAAAAGGATATTTTCAACTGCGTAACTCCTAATTTAATGAGAAAATTATTTTTGCAGAAAAAATTCAAATTGCTGTTTCTCATTATAATCATTATAATATGGATGAAAAGATTTTTCATCGCTGTCCGTCATAACCGGATTCACATTTATCACAAATTAAAACTTGCACATCGTCTTATTTTTAATAATAATATTTTAACTGTATTTTTTTTGCAAGCTTTTAAATTTAAAAAATATCGAGATTTTTCTAATTATGGGAAAATTGGAAATTTTCACGCCGGATCAGGTCGCAGTTGTAACCGATGCTGCCGCCATGTCCGAAGAACTTGTAAGCGATTTTTACAAGATGTCGGCAAGCCAGTGGCTCCGCCTCAAATATGACATTAAAACCCTGGCCGATCTTAGGGACGAAGAAATCGTTTACGGTCCCTTTGCCCATGTGATTCGCTATGAAGGAAAGCGAAAAGGCAGATATCTGGGTTCTTCCGTCTATGATTTCTATAAAATATGTCTTCAGGATCACAGCATTCTTTTTGCGTTAAGACAGTTCCCTGATATAAAGCTTTTTCCTTTTACCTTATATATTGTCATCCACGAACTCATTCATGTGGTCCGATTCTGCAAATTTCTTCAGCATTTTGATGCCTCTCCCGAAGAAAAAATGGCAGAAGAATCCCGTGTGCATCAGTATTCCCGTGAGATTCTCGGAGAGGTCAGAATCGCAGGCATTGAAAATGTGCTGAAGTTTTATAATAAGTGGCTGAAACCGATTGATAATCTCCGCTGACCCGACAGATGCCGTCTCTGGAAACATCCCCCCTTGCCCCTCTTCAAAGGGGGAATTGCGGAAATGCCCTTTTGAGGGGGGCAAGGAGGACATCCAAAATTTCACCGGCGGAAAAAACTGCCTTTCGTTTTCTTGACAACGTAAAATCAGGCTCTATATTTGTGTTATTCAAACAGGCTGTCATCATTTCAGGTTTTATCAAACACCGGGGGGAGGTTTTCACTATGCCGATTTATGAATATGAATGCACAAAATGCGGGAAGATTGAAGAAGCTTTTCAAAGCATTGCCGATCATCCGCTCACAATATGCAGACACTGTTCAGGAGAACTTCATAAACTGATTTCGCAAAGCAGCTTCCATCTCAAAGGAAGCGGATGGTATGTTACGGACTATGCCGGAAAAACCCAGCATCCGTCAGATCACTCTGAAAATAAAAAAGATTCATCTGATTCCGGATCGGGCGAATCGAAAAAAGCGGCTGACAAAGCACCTGAATAATGTCAAATCCTGCCTGACCTTCGTGCGTCGGGCGGCGACCCCACCGTCATTCAGTATGCCGTTCATTTTTTTCGGAACGGACAATAAAAGTTTTTTTTAAAAAAACAGTATGAGTAAAGGAGATGTGAAAGCATGAGACTGAAACCGTTGCAGGATAGGATTTTGGTAAAACGCGTTGAGGAAGAAGCAAAGACCAAAGGCGGCATCATTATACCGGATACGGCAAAAGAAAAGCCGGCAGAAGGAAAAGTGGTTGCGGTCGGCAAGGGAAAAACAGGCGATGACGGAAAAAAAATCCCTCTGGAAATCAAAGAAGGGGACCGGGTGCTGTTCGGAAAATATTCCGGCACCGAGGTAAAGATTGAGGGTGAAGAATATCTGATCATGCGTGAAGACGACATTCTCGGCATCATCGAGTAGCAAACAATTCAATTTTCAATACAGAACGGAGGAACAGAGTAAAATGGCAAAAATAATAAAGTATGATATCAAAGCCCGTGAAGCCATGTTAAACGGCGTGAGAACCCTTGCAGATGCGGTTGTGGTGACGCTGGGTCCCAGAGGCAGAAATGTTGTGATTGACAAATCATGGGGGTCTCCCACAGTTACCAAAGACGGCGTAACGGTTGCCAAAGAAATTGAATTGGAAGACAAATTTGAAAACATGGGCGCCCAGATGGTCAAAGAAGTGGCGAGCAAAACCAGCGATATGGCAGGAGACGGCACCACCACCGCCACCGTTCTTGCCAGAGCCATTTATGAAGAAGGGCAGAAATTAGTTGCTGCCGGGAATAACCCCATGTCCGTCAAACGCGGTATTGACAAAGCTGTCGAAGCGGCAGTGAAAGAACTTCGCGCCATGAGCAAACCCACCAAAGATCAGCGGGAAATTGCTCAGGTCGGAACGATTTCTGCAAATAATGATGAAACCATCGGCAACATCATTGCCGAAGCCATGAACAAGGTCGGCAAAGAAGGCGTCATTACGGTTGAAGAAGCCAAAAGCATGGACACCACGCTGGATGTGGTGGAAGGAATGCAGTTTGACCGCGGCTATCTTTCTCCCTATTTTGTGACAGATGCGGAAAAAATGACCGTTTCGTTGGATGAGCCTTTCATCCTTCTGAATGAGAAGAAAATCAGCAGCATGAAAGACCTGCTTCCCGTACTGGAGCAGATCGCAAAAATGGGCAGACCCCTTCTGATTATTGCAGAAGATGTGGACGGCGAAGCCCTTGCCACGCTGGTGGTGAACAAACTCAGAGGCACGTTGCATGTGGCTGCCGTCAAAGCCCCCGGCTTCGGCGACAGAAGAAAAGCCATGCTGGAAGATATTGCCATTCTGACCGGCGGACAGGTGGTTTCCGAAGATTTGGGCATCAAATTAGAAAGTATCAGCATTGCAGATTTGGGCAGAGCCAAACGCATAACGATTGACAAAGACAACACCACCATCGTTGACGGCGCGGGCGAGCGTTCCGCTTTGGAAGGCAGAGTCAGACAGATTCGCGCGCAGATAGACGAGACCACCTCGGACTATGACCGGGAAAAACTTCAGGAGCGTCTGGCAAAATTGGTCGGCGGCGTTGCGGTGATCAATGTGGGCGCGGCGACTGAAACCGAAATGAAAGAGAAAAAAGCCCGTGTGGAAGACGCATTGAATGCCACCCGTGCGGCAGTGGAAGAGGGAATTGTTCCGGGCGGCGGCGTGGCGCTGGTCCGCTGTCTGCCGGCGCTGGAAAAATTGAGAGCCGATATTGATGATGAGCAGAAGCTGGGTGTAAAAGTGGTGATGCGCGCCATTGAAGAACCGCTCCGGCAGATTGCCAATAATGCGGGATATGAAGGCTCTGTGGTGATTGACAAAGTGAAAAACGGCGGACAGGGTTCTTACGGATACAATGCGGAAACAAATACTTATGAAGACCTGATTGAAGCCGGCGTCATTGATCCCACCAAAGTGGTGCGGTTCGCGCTTCAGAATGCGGGAAGCGTCGCGTCTCTGATGCTGACCACCGAGGCGATGATTGCGGAAAAGCCCGAAGAAAAACATGATGCCATGCCGGGCGGAATGGGCGGCGGGATGGGCGGAATGGGCGGCGGAATGGGCGGGATGATGTAAAAAAACCGCGCTTTCCCTTTTTCCGGGAAAAAATTTCAATACATGTCCTATCATAAAAAAAGCCCTTATGCGTGCCGGCATAAGGGCTTTTTTGTTATCTTCTGATTAAAATTTCAATTATCAAAGCAAAATGTCATTTTCTGAGCGTCCCCTCCTGTCATTCTGAAGCGTCCCCTCCTGTCATTATTCTGAGCGTAGCGAAGAATCTCCGTATTCGGGGGCAACTGTCTGAACTGTGATTTTTGGGATTAAAGGGATTTTCAGGATTTCGCTTTCTGAGCGTCCCCTTCTGTCATTCTGAGCGTCCCATCCTGTCATTCTGAGCGTAGCGAAGAATCTCCGTATTCGGGGGCAACTGTCTTATACGAATTCGCTTTCAAAATAAAATA